>NZ_JBKZWT010000541.1:0-1307 GCF_047759905.1 Sinomonas sp. G460-2
GGGGCGGATTCAATTTGTCAAGTGCAATGGCCTTGGGTCAGGCGGCGGTGGGCAGGAGGAGTTCGGTGAGGGCCTGGGCCGGGGTGCGGAGGCCGAGGGTGGGCCTGGGCCGCCGGTTGAGCATGTCCTGGGCTCGTCGGAGGTCCTCGGCGGTGTGCACGGAGAGGTCGGCGCCCTTCTCGAACCAGAAGCGCAGGAGCCGGTTGGTGTTCTCGTTCGAGCCGCGCTGCCAGGGCGAGTGCGGGTCGGCGAAGTAGACCGGGGCCTCGAGCTCGAGCATGATCCGGGAGTAGTCGGCCATCTCGGTCCCGCGGTCCCAGGTGATCGAGCGGCGCAGGTGGGAGGGCAGCTCGCCCATGGCGTTGATCATGGCCTCGGCGACGGCGTCGGCGGTGTGCCGGCCGCCTGGCAGGTGCAGCAGGATCACGAACCGGGTCGAGCGCTCCACGAGGGTCCCGATCGCGGAGCGGCCGTCCCCGCCGATGATCAGGTCCCCCTCCCAGTGCCCGGGAACGGCCCGGTCCTCTACGCTGGGCGGGCGCTGGCTGATCCTCAGCGCCTCCCGGTAGGGCCGGCCCCGGTTGGTGGCCCGGCCTTGGGGGACGCGGGCCCTGTGCTTGAGGCTCAGGCAGCGGCGGAGGTCCTGGCGCAGGGCTCCGCGGCCCTGGACGTAGAGGGCCTTGTAGACGGTCTCGTGGCTGACCTGCATGTTCCTATCATCGGGGTGGTCCTTCTTCAGGACCTCGGAGATCAGCTTCGGGCTCCACCCCTGTTCGAGGTACTCCTCGATCGCGGCGGCCAGCTCCGGGCGCTCGGCGAGCTTGGGCTCCCGGTCGCGCCTGCGCCGCCCGGCGGCCAGGCGGTCGGCGCGGCGGGCGTCGTAGACCCCGTCCTGGCCCCGGTTCCGCCCGATCTCGCGGCAGATCACCGAGGGGCTGCGCTGCAGCTCCGCGGCGATGCGCCTCTGGGGGTGGCCCTCGTGGAGGCGGACCTGGATCACGCACCGCTCGAAGTACGTCAGCCGGCCCTCGACCTTCTCGAACGGCACCGGCGGCAGCTCGACCGGGTCCGGCTCCGGCGGTCTGGGCAGGCCGCCGCGGCGGCCCTTCTGCATGGGCATGCCGCCGATCTTCTTCCACCGGTCCTTCGCCGCAGTCAGCGACACGCCCGCGGCCCGCGCCGCCGCCGCGAACGAGATCCCCGTTGCAAGCGCCTCGTCGAAGCGCACGTACAGCACCGGGTCTACATGAGCACCCACCAAAGCCACCAACCGATCCGCCGAATTGCACTGATCGATTGACCTTGCC
>NZ_JBKZWT010000542.1:0-1303 GCF_047759905.1 Sinomonas sp. G460-2
ACCCAGCCGCATCCGGGGAAGCGGGGCTACACTCGCCGCAGATCCTGGAGGAGAAGTGACGAGTCCCGATGCGCCCGATTCGCCGGACCGTGCCCCGGAGGGCGGCTCGAGAGGCGAAGCCGATGTGGCCGGAAATGAGCGGCTGACGGCGCTGGCCGGCGCGGTCTTGCTCGTGCTGTTCGCCGTCGAGATCGTCACGCTGATCCAGCTGCGGAGCCTCATGCCGCTGCACTTCTTCGTCGGGGTGCTCCTGATCGGCCCCGTCGCGGTCAAGACGGCGTCGACCGGATGGCGGTTTGTGCGCTACTACGCGCGGCATCCGGCGTATCGGCGCAAGGGACCGCCGAACCCCGTGATGCGCGTGCTCTCTCCGCTGCTGCTGGCGTTCACGGTTGCCGTCATCGGGAGCGGGGTCGCCTTGGCCTTCACCGGCCCGGCGCCGGCCCTCCTCCTGCGGATCCATGTGGTGAGCTTCCTCGGCTGGCTCGTGCTCATCCTCGTTCACGTCGTCGTCTACGTTTCGCGGGTGCCCCGGCTCATCGCCGAGGACTGGCGGAATCGCCGCGCCCGGCCAGCCGCGCGGCTCGGGCCGGCGGAGCGGATCGGCGTCAACGTCGCGGCCCTCGTCGCGGCGGCGATTCCCGCGATGCTTCTCCTGCCTACGGCCACACTGTGGGCCGGGTGGCTCGAGCAGCCTGTGACGGGGCCGGGCGTCGTGGCGATCGTGCTGAGCGTCGCCGTCGCGGTGGCGGGCGCGTTCCGTCGGCGTATGAGTTCCCGCCGGCGGCCGCGGTCCTAGCGAGCCGCGGAGGGCCCACCTAGGCTGGTCGAATGCGAGTCAAGATGTGCAGCATCCACGTGACCGACCCCGCCGCCGCCCATTCGTTCTACACTGAGACCCTTGGCTTCGACACGCTCATGGCGATGCCGGAGGCGAATCTGTTCATTGTCTCCTCGCCCGGCACGCCGGGCCTGGGGCTCCTGCTCGAGCCGAGCGACAACCCCGTCGCCGAGGCGTACCGCAGTGGCGTCTACGAGCAGGGCCTCCCGGCGATCGTCTTCGGCTCGGGCGACGTGCGCGCCGAGTACGAGCGACTCACCGCGGCGGGGGTCGCCTTCCGCGGCGAGCCCGCCGAAGGCCCCGCCGGTCTCACGGCCGTCTTCGACGACACGTTCGGGAACTTGGTCCAGCTCCACCAGGACTGAGCCCGGGACGGGACCCCGCACGGTTGTGGGGTCCCGTCCCGAGGGTTGTGGGGTCTCTGGTCAGATCGTGGCGCCCGCGCGGCGCAGCCGCCACCAG
>NZ_JBKZWT010000543.1:0-1295 GCF_047759905.1 Sinomonas sp. G460-2
GCCACCCGGTGCCGCAGGTCCGCGGCAGCCGAGGCGAATCGCAGCGCGTGCATGTTGCCCCCGTGCACGCGGTAGAAGGCCTGGACGGGTCCGTTGATCCGGCCCACGGCCGAGCCGGCGGCGACCCGCAGCCAGTACTCGAGGTCCCCGGAATGCGGGAGCTCAGGGTTGTAGCCCCCCGCGCGCCGCAGGGCGCTGGTCCGGACGACGGCCTCCGGCGAGAGGATGAAGTTCCGGCCCCGCCACGTGGCCAGACCGATCCATTCGCGGCCTCGCCAGATGGTCCATGAACCGCGGGCGCCGATCCGCGCGGTGGAGACCGCGGAGGCATCCGAGAACTCGACGACCCGCCCGTAGACGAGCCCCACCTCGGGACGCGCCTCGAACAGGGCGGCGGCGCGCGTGAGCGCCCCCGGGGCGAGGAGATCGTCCGCCGAGAGCAGCACCACGAGCTCGCCGGCCACCCGCGCGAGCCCGTCGTTGTAGGTCGCGATGTGCCCTTGATTGCGCTCGTGCCTCACCAGGGTCACGCGCGAGTCGGTGGCGGCGAGCCTCTCGGCGACGTCCGCGCTGCCGTCGGTCGACGCATCGTCGACGATGATCACCTCGACGTCGATGCCGGGCTGGTCGAGCGCGCTCGCCACGGCCGCGGGGAGGTAGCGGCCGTAGTTGTAGCACGGCACCACGACGGACACGAGCAGACGCGAGGCGTGGGGGCGCGAGAGGAGCGGCCTTGCTGTGAGCCTCAGCATCCCCTCACCACCTCGGCCACGAGCCGCTGCTGCTCGGGCGTGATGTGGGGGAACATGGGCAGCGAGAGCAGCTCGCGCGCGGCGGCCTCCGCGACCGGGAAGTCGCCGCGGGCGTAGCCCAGATACGCGAACGCGTCGGTCAGGTGCACGGGCGTCGGGTAGTGGATGCCCGTGCCGATCCCTGCCGTGGCGAGCGCGGTCTGAACCCGCGCGCGGTCCTCGAGGCGGACCACGTAGAGGTGCCACACGTCCTCGTTGCCGGGCTGGCTCCGCGGGGTCCGAACCCCGGGCACCCCGTCGAGAAGTTCGCCGTAGAGCTTTGCCGCCTGCCGCCGTCGTGCGTTCCAATCGGCGAGCCGCCGCAGCTTGGCGCGCAGCACGATCGCCTGGACGGCGTCGAGCCGCGAGTTGAAGCCCACCACCTCGTGCACGTACTTGACCGCGCTCCCGTGCGCGGAGAGGAGCCGCACCGCGTCGGCGAGGAGTGGATCGTTCGTGGTCACGGCGCCCGCGTCGCCGGCCGCGCCGAGGTTCTTGCCGGGG
>NZ_JBKZWT010000544.1:0-1288 GCF_047759905.1 Sinomonas sp. G460-2
CTGCCGCACACGGCCGCCGTCGTCTGGGACCTCTGGCGGACGCTCCCGCTCGGTGACGCGTCGGTGGACGTCGTCCTCGACGTGTTCGCCCCGCGCAATCTCCCCGAGTTCGCGCGCGTGCTCCGGCCGGGCGGCCTTCTGTGCGTCGTGACTCCGCTTCCGGAGCATCTCGCCGAGCTGCGCGGAATCCTCCCGCTGCTCGACGTGCCGGCGGGGAAGGCCGAAGGCGTCGCCCACGCGTCGGCGGGCGACTTCGCCGTCGAGTCCGTGCGCTCAGTGCGCTTCCCGCTCGAACTCGACGCGGAAGCGGCCGCGGACGTCGCGCTCATGGGTCCCGCGGGGCATCACGCGTCGCGGGACGCAGTCCTCGCGGGGCTCCCGGACGTCATCCCGCGCGCGACTGCGGCCGTCGAGCTCAGCGTGCTGCGTCGGCGCTGACCGTCACGCCCTCCGGAACCTCGCGCCCGCGGACCCGCTGGCCGAGCTCGACGCGGAGCACCCGAACCGCGACTTGGATCAGGGGACCGATCGCGAACGCGAACACTGCGGTGCCCACGCCCACCGTCCCGCCAAGCAACCACCCGATCGCGGTCACGGAGAGCTCGATCAAGCTCCGCACCACCCACACGGGCCACCCCGTGCGGGCCACGAGTCCCGTCATGAGCCCGTCCCGGGGTCCCGGGCCAAGGCCCGCACCGATGTAGAGCGCCGACGCGAACGCGAGCAGACTGAGTCCCGCGGCGAGGAACAGACCTTGGGCGGCCGGGGCCCATGCCGGCAGCTGCGTCGCGGGCGGCAGCCAGCTGAGCCCAGCGTCCGCGAACACCCCGATGAGCGCCGCGTTGGAGAGCGTTCCCCAGCCCGGCCGCTGACGCAGCGGGATCCACAGGAGCAGCACCGCGAGGCTGATCGCGATCGTCGAGGTCCCGAACGTGAGGCCCAGCGTTCGGGCCAGGCCTTGCCCGAAGACGTCCCATGGCGAGCCGCCCAGGCCCGCGCGCAGGATGAGCGAGATGGCGAGGCCGTACGCGAAGAGCCCGACATAGAGGCGCACGAGGCGGATCGGCATCCGGCGGCTCGTGAGGAAGGCTTGGATGTGTTGCATGAGTCGAGATTCTCGAAAAGTGGACTGCAGATAAAGGTCCAATTGGGGAATAATGGCCTCATGACGTCCATCACAGCGCCTCGATTGGCCACAGTCCTCGGTCCGTGGCGGACCCAGGGCCCCGCCTACGCCGCGCTCGCGGATCGGATCCGCCTCGTCGCGCTGGACGGGCGGCTCGCCCAC
>NZ_JBKZWT010000545.1:0-1278 GCF_047759905.1 Sinomonas sp. G460-2
GGGATCGCCAGGGCGTTCGCGCTCGAACAGCGGCAGGACGCGGGCCGCGGCCTCGGCTGCGAGCAGGGCGTGGGCGCGGTGCTCGGACTCGCTCTCTCCTCCCGCGGCCATGGATGTCCTCGCCTCGCTCAGATCCCGCCGCGCTTGACGGTTGTGGTATTCGCCGTGTGGATCGCGCGGAGCAGCTTGGCCGGGTAATAGAGCGAGAAGATCACGACCATGGGCGCCTTGAGGGCCATCTTCTTGACGTTGTGCGCCTTGTACGTGCGGTCGAAGCGCGTCACGTAGTAGCGGTAGTCCCGCGGCGAATCCTCGAGCCGGCGCGCAGACATCCCCGAGACCATGTTGGGCCAGTACTGGATCCGCAGCTGGTGCTCCGCGAGGTGCAGGGAGAGGTCGATGTCCTCGTGCAGCTCGTCGCGCTCGTCGAGGCACACCTCGCCGCGGATGGTCTCCCAAGCCCCCCGGCGGAGTGCCATGTTGGAGCCGAAGAGGAAGTGGTACTGGTGCTTGGCGAGCTTGAGCATGAGCTGACGGACCTTGTCGTCAGCCTTGAGCCCGAAGCGGCGCATCGGCATGTCGTAGTAGACCACGGGACCGGTCGCGGCCTCCACGGACGCATCGCTGAAGGCCTTGACGACCTCCTCGACCCAGTCCGGCTCGAGGAGCGAGTCCGCGTCGATGCGGCCCAGAATGTCGCCGCGGGCGGCGTCGAGGCCGAAGTTGCGTGTGGGGATGAGGCCCTGTGCGAGGTCTTGGCTCAGGAGCCGGATCCCCGCCTCGGGGTACTCCGCCTGCATCTGCCGGACGATTGCCGCGGTCGAATCCTTGGACATGTTGTCCACAACGATGATCTCGAGCGCCGGCACCGACTGGTAGATGGCGGCCGTGACGCACTGGCGGATCACGCTCTCCTCGTTGTACGCCGGGATCACGATGGACACGCCAAGGCGTCCGGTCGTGTACGACGACGACGACGGCGAGGAGGCGGGTTCGGGAGCCATCAGCGTCAAATCTAGCAAAGCAATGGAGGGGATCCGCCTTCCGGCGGATCCCCTCCCTGTGCGGCGCCCGGCGCCTTGCGAGGTTCGGCTACGACTCGGACGCGGTTTCGTCCGAGTCCTTGCTCGCGTTGTGGATGTTGCGCATTGCGGCGGACGCGTCGCTCGCGACGTGCTTGGCCTCGCTCTTGGCCTCGTCGCTGGCCTCCGCGTCGGAGATCTCGTCGCTCTCGGGGCCCATCGAGGTCTCGCTCGCGGGCACGGGGGCCGGCTCCGC
>NZ_JBKZWT010000546.1:0-1271 GCF_047759905.1 Sinomonas sp. G460-2
GAGCGCGAGGCCGTCCGCACGAGGTCGAGGACCTCGGGACAGAACCAGTCCGAGGCCACACGCCATGATTGCGCGAGGGCGTCACGTCGCCACGCAAGGAGCAGCTGGTCGCGCCCCGTACGCCAGCTCCCCGGGCTCACAAGGTGGGTCATGCGCTTTAAGAGCCGGCGCCTCGGGAGCCATGACGCCAAATGTTCGTCCGGTTGAGGCAAGTTTTTGTTCTGGAATCCCGTCATAGAATCGACCCCAGGGGACTCTCAACGAGAAGTGACCGTAGAGAGCCGGAAGGACTTTCATGACCGCGAGTGCCGACGCCGTGAGCACTGCGCCCGCACCACCCAGTGACGCCCAGCTCATCGCTGAAGTGCGTGCCGGTGACAACGAGGCGTACGCTCAGCTCTTCGAGCGGCATCACAGCGCCGCCGTGGGGCTTGCGCGCCGATATGCCCGCAACGCGAGCGACGCCGAGGACCTTGCGTCCGAGGGCTTTGCCAACGTTCTCACTGCCCTTCGCAGCGGCTCCGGACCGGATGCCTTCTTCCGAGCGTATCTGTTCACGTCCATTTCCCGGCTCGCCGCGCGCGGAAACATCAAGGCCGCCCGCCAGACGCTCAGCGACGAGATGGAGCGCTACGAGGGCGAGCAGCCGTACGACGATCCGGTCATGTCCGGCTTCGAATCGGACGCCGTGGCGAACGCGTTCCGCACCCTGCCCGAGCGGTGGCAGGCCGTGCTCTGGTACACCGAGGTGGACGGCATGCAGCCGGCCGCCGTCGCGCCCCTCCTCGGCCTCTCGCCCAACGCGGTCTCCGCCCTCGCCCTGCGGGCCCGGGAGGGCCTGCGCCAGGCCTACCTCCAGGCGCATGTCTCCGCGACTGCAGTCGAGGACGCGTGCGCGCCCTTCGCGGACAAGCTCGGCGCGTACGCCCGCAACGGCCTGAGCACGCGCAACGCGAAGAAGGTGCGCGAGCACCTCTCCGACTGCCCGAGCTGCACGGCGGCGCTCCTGCAGCTCCAGGACGTGGGGCACGGGATGCGCGGCATCGTGTTCCCGCTCGTCACGGCGCTCCCGTTCGCGGCGCCGGTCGCCGGGAAGATCGCGGCCGGCGGCGTCCTCGTGGGCGGGGTCGCGTGGCTCAAGCAGACCGTCGACAAGCTCGGAACCGGCAACGTCGTGGTGGGCGGGCTCGTGATTGGGCTGGCCATCGTGGGCGGGATCGCCTTCGCGTCGCTCGGACAGCCGACCACGCCGGAGCACGCCACCGCGTCCC
>NZ_JBKZWT010000547.1:0-1270 GCF_047759905.1 Sinomonas sp. G460-2
CGCGGACGGTCGCGACGAGGACCGCGGCGGAGGGCGCGACGTCCGCGTACCTCGCCTTGATGTCGACGAACTTCTCGGCGCCGAGGTCGGCGCCGAACCCGGCCTCCGTGACGACGACCTCGGCGAGCCGGCGCGCCGTCGTCGTCGCGAGCACGGAGTTGCACCCGTGCGCGATGTTCGCAAACGGCCCGCCGTGCACGAGGGCGGGTGTTCCGGCGATCGTCTGGACGAGGTTCGGCTTGATCGCGTCTTTGAGGAGCATGGCCATGACGCCCTGCGCCCCGAGGTCCGCGACCGTGACGGGCTTGCGCGCGTACGTGTAGCCCACCGTGATCCGCGCGAGGCGCTCCGTAAGGTCCGCCGCCGAGGAGGCAAGGCAGAACACGGCCATGACCTCGGACGCGACCGTGATGTCGAAGCCGTCCTGCCGAGGGACGCCCTGCGCTGGCCCGCCGAGCCCCACCACGATCTCGCGCAGCGCGCGGTCGTTCATGTCCATGACCCGTCGGAAGGACACGCGCCGAGGGTCGATCCCGAGCTCGTTGCCCTGGAAGATGTGGTTGTCGATGAGCGCGCACAGGGCGTTGTTTGCACTCGTGACCGCGTGGAAATCGCCGGTGAAGTGCAGGTTGATGTCCTCCATGGGGAGCACCTGCGAGCGTCCGCCGCCCGTCGCCCCGCCCTTCATGCCGAGGATCGGTCCGAGGCTCGGCTCCCGCAGGGCCACCATCGTGCGCTTCCCGGCCCGCGCGAGCGAGTCCGCGAGCCCCACGGTGAGCGTGGACTTGCCCTCGCCCGCCGGCGTCGGGGAGACCCCCGAGACGAGCACCACGTGGCCGAGCCGGCCCGCGGGCGGCAGGCCGTCGACGTCGATCTTGGCCTTGTACCGCCCGTACAGTTCGAGGGCGTCGAGGGGGATGCCCACGCTCGCGGCGACGTCCTCGATGGGGCGGAGGGTCGCGGACTGGGCAATCTCGAGGTCGCTAGGCGTCGCTGCCGGGGCGCTCATGGGCTCACCCTATCGTTCAGAGGTCACCTCCGGTGGGTTACACCCGAGTCAGGTGACCCCTGGATGGGCGACAACCCGCGGGAGCTGACCCTTGGACGGGAGGGTGTAGTCGCGGACCGCCGTCCGGTACGCCGCGCGCGTGCCCTCGGCGGTCTGCTCCCAGCCGAAGCGCTGCGCGTACATCGACGCGGCCCGGCCCAGGTCCACGCGCGTCGCGGGGTCGTCGTAGAGCTGCTCGAGCACGGCGGCCCAGTCCGCCGC
>NZ_JBKZWT010000548.1:0-1258 GCF_047759905.1 Sinomonas sp. G460-2
TCGACCCAGCCCTCGACGAGGGCGAGCGCGGTCTCGAGCTTCGCGAGCGCCGCATCCTGCTGCGCGGTCCGCTCGGGCATGAAGACCCCGCCTTGGAGCGCCTCCTGGATCGATTCGGGGTTCCGGGGGTCCACCTCGCGCGCGAGCTCTTCGATGCGTGAGACGTCGATGTGGATGCCGCGCGCGTAGTCCTCGATGGTGCCGAGCAGGTGGCCGCGGAGCCACGGAACGTGCATGAAGAGCCGTGCATGCGCGGCCTCGCGCACCGCGAGGTACAGCCGCACGTCATTCTCGGGAAGCCCGAGGCCCTCGCCGAACTTGGCGACGTTCGCGGGGAGCAGCGCCATCTCGAGGTCCACGAGCGGGACGCCGATGTCGGAGGCGCTCACGACCTCGCCGGACAGCGCGCCGATGGCCGCGCCGAGCTGCATGCCGAAGATCGCCCCGCCCATGTTCTGCAGCATCGACGTCGCGCCGCCCAGCATGCCCTTCATCTCCTCGGGCAGCTGCTCGCTGATCGCGGTCGAGAGGGCCGTCGCGACGCTGTTCGCGACAGGCTCGGTGAGCCTGCGCCACGTGCCCATGGTGGCCTCGATCCACTCGGCGCGCGACCAACCGCGGCCGATGAGCCCCGTGGACGGGAACTCGGTCACGTTGTCGAGCCACAGCTCCGCGAGGCGAAGCGACTCGTCGACGCTGCGGTTCTGGACGGCGGACACGGAGGGATCTGACGTCATGGCGGCCGAGCGGCGCGCGTGCTCGTGGGCGAGCTCCCAGTTGACGGGCCCGTCCCCGGCGGACGAGGCCATCATCGACTGAACCTGCTCGAACATCTGCTGAAGGATCGCGGGATCGTTCGGAAGCCCTGCCGCCTTCGCGATCTCTGCCGGGTCGACTCCATCGAGGCCCTCGCCGCCCATGAGCTTGGCGAAGAGCTCGGCGAGGGGATCCTGAGGGTCCTCGCCGCTGCCGTGAGGCTTGTCCGGGGTGGTCATGATGCCGCCGATCACTGGTGGGAACAGTCAACCTCACGGTACCGCGCGGGAGCGCGGCTGTCTTCGAGCCGTTGGAGGCTTTCGCTGTGGGCACAGCAAGGCGCGGCGGGGGCGCACAGGGGGTTGTGCGAATACTACGCTGGAGAGCACAGATACCCGAGCACAGCGGCCTTCACGCCGCGGAAAGGCGCCGCGTGAGCAGCAGCGTCACCCCGACGGACGGCGACTCCGCGAGCGAGGGCACGCCGGCGTCGGCGGGCGGC
>NZ_JBKZWT010000549.1:0-1251 GCF_047759905.1 Sinomonas sp. G460-2
ATCCGCAGGGCCGCGTCACGCGACTCCTCGCTCGCGGCGGGGACGGTCCGCTCGGCGGCCTGGTCGCCTTCGTCTGCGACCGCCTCGAGCGCGGCGCCGTCGAACGTCCCGGTGCGGAAGGCGGGCGTGTCCGCGGGGGCGAGCCAAAGCCGCTCGAGCTCGTCGTCGAGCCAGAAGAAGGTGAGCGAGACGCCCGCCATGTCGAAGCTCGTGCAGAATTCCCCGACCTGCGGGTCCACGAGGGTGAGGCCGCGCGCCTCAGCGAGCTCGGCCACGCGGGCGTAGACGACGAAGAGCTCCTCTGACTTGACCGAGCCGAGCCCGTTGAGGATCGGCACGACGCGCCCGCCCGCCTTCGTGGCGCCCTCGGGCACCTCGGCGTCGTCGAGGAGGCGCTCGACGAAGAGCTCGGCGAGGCCGTTCGCCGTCGGAATCGCGGTCTCCGCGAGCCCCGGCTCCCCGTGGATGCCGAGGCCCACGGCCATGCGCCCCTCGGGCACGGAGAACAGTGGCTCGTCCGCCCCCGGCATCGTGCAGCCGGTGAACGCGACGCCCATGGACCGCGTGCGGAGGTTCGCGTGGCGCGCCGCCCGCTCGACGCCGTCGAGGTCGTAGCCGAGTGAGGCGGCCGCGCCCGCGATCTTGAACACGGTGAGGTCGCCCGCGATGCCGCGCCGCTTCTCGAGCTCATGCGGGCCCGCGGAGAAGATGTCGTCGATGACTGCCACGCTGCGGCAGTCGATCCCGTCCGCGCGGAGCGCCTCCTGCGCCTCGGTGAAATGCAGGACGTCGCCCGCGTAGTTGCCGTAGCTCAGCAGGACCCCGCGGCCACGGTTGCTCGCACGCGCGACGGATTCGACCTGGTGGGCCGACGGGGACGCGAACAGGTTGCCCATCGCCGCTCCGTGGGCGAGCCCCGGCCCCACGAGTCCCGCGAAGGCTGGGTAGTGGCCGCTCCCGCCGCCGATCACGAGCGCGACTTCGGAGTCCGCCGACGCCGTGGCGCGCGAGACGCCGCCGTAGACCTTGCGGACCCACCGGCCGTTTGCGCGGACGAAGCCGTCTACCATCTCGTCGGCGAAGTCCGCCGGTTCGTTCCAGAGTCGCGTCATCGGGGACTCCCTCTCGGGTCGGTGCTTGAATATCCTATAGGATATATGTTCGCTCTGGGTGTGGGAAGAGGCGTTCACTCTGAGACAAGCGCCATGCGCTCGCGGCGGGGCGCGGGGGGTTCCAGTTCCGGCACGATGG
>NZ_JBKZWT010000055.1:0-18324 GCF_047759905.1 Sinomonas sp. G460-2
ATCGCCGACCTGGACGGCGAGGCCGCAGCGAAGGTCGCCGCCGACCTCGGCGGGGAGGCCTGGGCCGTGGACCTGCTCGACACCGCGCCGCTCGAGTCGCTGCGCCTCGACTGCGACATCCTCGTCAACAACGCGGGAATCCAGAAGGTCGCACCGATTCACGAGTTCGATCCGGAAGCGTTCCGTCGGATCCAGCGGCTCATGGTCGAGGCGCCGTTCCTCCTGATCCGTGCAGCACTCCCGCACATGTACCAGCAGGGGTGGGGCCGCATCATCAACATCAGTTCGGTGCACGGGATCCGTGCCTCGGCGTTCAAGAGCGCGTACGTCGCGGCGAAGCACGGGCTCGAGGGGTTCTCCAAGGTCGCCGCTCTCGAGGGGGCCCCGCACGGCGTGACCTCGAACTGCATCAACCCTGGGTACGTCCGCACGGCGCTCGTCGAGAAGCAGATCGCGGATCAGGCGGCGACTCACGGGATTCCCGAGTCCGAGGTGCTCGATGAGGTCATGCTCACCGAGATGGCCGTCAAGCGGCTCGTCGAGCCCGCGGAGGTCGCCTCGCTCGCGTGCTGGCTCGCGTCCGACGACGCCGGCATGGTCACCGGCGCGAGCTACACGATGGACGGCGGCTGGTCGGCGCGGTAGCGGGGCCGGGCAACCGCTGACGGCGCCGGTTCGGGTGATTGGGGGCCCGAACCGGCGCCGTTCGTTGTGCTGCGAGGGTGCAGCTCCTGCCCTGAGCCGCATCTCCCTGGCGAATTCCCTACGGAGATGCGGGTTCGGGCAGCAGTTGGGGTGCAGTTAGCTGCCGCAGGTGATCGTGACGCCACCCTGCTTGTGGATGCCCGGGCCAAGCTGCTGGCACTGCTGGGCCACGGCGGTGATTCCGGCAATGATCGTGATGGTCACGATCAGTCCGACCACCACGCTGATCGCGCCGAGGACGATACCGACGACCGCGGGCGTGTTCTTGTATTCGGCCTTCTTCGCCTGGACCTTCCCGACGATGCCCAGAATGAGGCCAATGAGGCCGAGGCCGACGAACGGAAGGATGATCGAGATGATCCCAAGGGTCTTTCCAGGAATCGGCTGCGGCGCATAGGCCGCAGCCGGGGCCTGGATATTGGAGGGGTTGGACATGGTTGCTCCTGAGCTTCACTGATGGTGCTCGAACAAGTTGCCATGCGGGTGCAGGCAGAAAGATGCTCTCAATTGGACATGTCCAACGCCAGTGTGACGCGCTGACTCCCGGTTCCGAGACCGAGTGTTGCGCCCGGCGCCGTTCGCCTGCTCTGGGGTCTACCGCCCCGAGCCGACCGCCTCGCGGGCGGGTTCGCCCGCGGTGACCGTGGCAACCACGGGGATCGGCGAGGTCTCGTCGCGGAGGGCGGGTCGGCGTCGTCCGTCGCCGCGGACCCACAGCGCGTAGGCCCCCGCAAGGACGGCGAGCCACGCGCCGCCCACCACGAGCGCCACGCGCGTCTCCTCGAACCAGCCGAGCACCCCGATGACGAGCGCCAGGAACGCGATCGCGGCGATGGAGGCCGCGGGCCACAGCGGCGACGGGAACTCGGACGGCGCGAGCGCGTACTTCCGGATCTCGCGCTTCATCGCGACGTGGCTCGCGAGGATCATGACCCACACCCAGACGGTCGCGAACGTCGCGATCGAGGCGATGACGGTGAACACGTCCTCCGGGATCACGGCGTTGAGCACCATGCCCACGAGCAGCACGCCCGTCATGACCACCACGGTCAGCCACGGCACTCCGTGCTTGGACACCTTCCCGAAGGACGACGGCGCGTGCCCCTGCTGGGCGAGCCCGAACAGGACCCGGCCGGCGCCGAAGATGTCCGAATTGATGGCCGAGAGCGCGGACGTGATGACGACCGCGTTGAGCACGTTCGCTGCGCCGGGGACGCCGAGGCTCGAGAAGATCTGGACGAACGGGCTGCCCTGCGCGCCGACCTCCGACCACGGGAAGAGGCTCATGAGCACCGCGAGCGTGAGGACGTAGAACAGGAGTACGCGAACGGGCACCGTGTTGACGGCGCGGGGGATGGCGCGCTTCGGGTCCTCGGCCTCGCCGGCCGTGACGCCGATCGTCTCGACCCCGCCGAACGCGAACACCACCACCGAGAACGCCGCGAGCATGCCGCCGAAGCCGTTCGGGAGGAAGCCTCCGTGGTCCACGAGGTTGCCGACGCCGGGATGCTGGCCGCCGAGCTGAACGCCGAAGACAATCAGCGCGGCGCCGCCGGCGATCATCGCGACGATCGCGACGACCTTTACGAGCGTGAACCAGAACTCGAGTTCGCCGAACACCTTGACGCTCAGGAGGTTCACGCCCGTGAGGAAGAAGATCACCGCGAGGATCCAGATCCACCGCGGCGTGTCCGGGAACCAGAAGCCCATGTAGATGGAGAACGCGGTGACGTCGGCGATCGCGACGATCGCCATCTCGAACACGTACGTCCAGCCGGTCACGAAGCCCGCGAGCGGCCCGAGATAGCGGCCCGCGTACTGGCTGAACGATCCCGCGACGGGATGCCGCACGGCCATCTCGCCGAGCGAGCGCATGACCATGAACACCGCGGCGCCCGCGATCATGTAGGCGAGAAGGACGGCGGGGCCAGCGGCCTGGATCGCGGAGGCGGAGCCGTAGAACAGGCCCGTCCCGATGGCCGAGCCGAGCGCCATGAACCGGATGTGCCGGACGTTGAGGCCGCGACTGAGCACGGCGGGTGAAGTCTGCATACGGGAGTTCCTCGCGTCGCTGGGAAGGATCCCTTCCACTGTGCCCGCCGGGCACGGGGTTGTGAGTGGCGTCACCGGCCATTGGTGTCTCAGATCGCAGACAACCGTTAGGCGTGGATCGGACGCCGCTGCGCTGCCCAAAAGGACGAGACCATGCCATAGTGAACGAGCGTGAGACCTTTTACGGACATCCTCCCAGACAGAGACCGGCGTGATCAGGGGGTAAGCAAATGGGGGAACGCTTCGGGGAGAACCTGCGGGCCGAGCGTCTTGAACGCGGCCTGACGCAAGGGGAGCTCGGGGAGGATCTCTATTCGCCGGGCTACATCTCTCTGCTCGAAGCCGGGCGAAGGGAGCCGACCTCGGAGGTCATCGCGGTGCTGGCCCGCCGCCTCGGCCTCGCGCCCAAGGTCTCAGAGGCGTTGAGCCAGCCAGATGCCGCCAATGACGCCGAATACGTCCTGGCCAGCCTGCTCGCTCGTCAGGCCTGGGATATGCACGACTACGCGCTGGCCGCAGGCCACGCCGCGACCGCCGCCCAGTTCTCTCTCGAGGGCAAGGACCACGGCGCCTGGTGGAACATGACCTACATGCAGGCCGAATGCCTCATGAAGCAGGGCCAGCTGGCCGAGTGCCAGAGCATCGTTGAGCGTCTCCTCGAGCACCCCCTCATCGCTGAATCCGACGTGTTCGCCATCCGCGCCCACCGGCTGCTTGCCTCCGTCTGCCTCAAGCTCGGTCAGCTTGGCACGACAGTCGAGCACGCCCGAGAAGTCATCCGCCTTGGCGCCCAAATGCCTCCCGGCTCTATCGTCTACATCGGTGCTTTGCGAGCCCTCATCGGCGCTCTTGCCGAAAGCGGGCGCCTCAACGAGGCCTGGGAATACTGCCGCGTTCTTGGCACCCTCGTCGACGAATCCATGGGCCAGATCTCCGGCGAAGTCGAATGGGTCATCGGCAACGTCGCCTTTATGCGCGCCGATTACGAAGAAGGGCTCAAGCACCACGAGCGTGCTGCCAAGTTCCTTTCCTCTGCGAATGACATGGAACTGTGGGCTCGCTTCAACAAGGCCACCGCATCCGTGCGCCTCTCCGGTGGGATCATCGAACCCGAGACCCTTGCAGCGATCGAACGCGCCGACCTCGCCCTCTCGATCGCCCGCGGATCACGCCCCGAGCGGCTCGAGGTCGCCTTCCTCCGCGCGCGTTGGCTCTACCTCAACGACGAAATCCCCGCAGCCATCGAGCGGCTCAAGGAAATCCACGCCGAGAAGGACGTTCTCGGCCGGCACACGGCAGGCGAAGTCGCCCTGCTCTACGGTCGCGCACTCAAAGCTCTCGGACGCAACGACGAAGCCCTCGAACTCCTCAAAGACGCCTGCGTGCAATTCAGCTACGCCGGCGCTTCGGACAAGGTCCAGCGGAGCATCGGTGAGATCTCCGCGATGCACTTTGCCGGGCAGTCGCCCAAGGCAGCCCGACCCTCGCCGCCCGCGCGAACAGACTGAGAACGCACCCTCGCATCCGCCGCGGGCGGACGGGAGGCGCACCAGCCCATGTCTGGTATCGCAGACGGCGAGCGCGGCGCGGCAGGTGCGTGCCGCCGTCGTTCGCGGGCACACTGGAGTTCGGTATTCCAGACATCGGCCCGCGCCCAATTGCCCGCACCCCCGATTTCCCCGCCCACCCACCCCAAAGGTCCCGCCCATGCCCGCCGAGCCCAGCCCGAAGTCCAAGGTTCCCGCCGCCGAGAGCACCCTGCGCATCCTGCGCTTGCTCGCGTCCCGCCGCGGCCCGCAGCCCGCCGCGAGCATCGCCGCGACGCTCGGGCTCCCGCGCTCCACCGTCTACCATTTGCTCGCGGTCATGGAGGAGAACGGCTTCGTCATGCATCTGCCGGAGGAGCGGCGCTACGGGCTCGGAATCGGCGCGTTCGAGCTTTCGAGCGCGTATTCGCGGCAGGAACCGCTGTCTCGGCTCGGGCGGCCCATGTTGGCCTCGCTCGTGGACGCGATCGGCGAGAGCGCCCACCTCGCGGTCCTGCACGGCCGCGACGTCCTGTACATCGTCGAGGAGCGCGCGAAGAACCGGCCGTCGCTCGTGACGGACGTGGGCGTCCGCCTCCCGAGCCACCTCACGGCGAGCGGGCGTGCGATCCTCGCGGCCCTGCCGAAGTCGCAGGTCCGTGCGCTCTACCCGAACGCCGCGGCGTTCAGCGAACGCACCGAGGAGGGCGAGCACATCCGCAGCTACTCCGCGCTCCAGTCGGCGCTCGACCAGGTGCGCCAGCGCGGCTACGCGACCGAGGACGGTGAGGTCACGTCCGGCTTCGCGTCCGTCGCCGCCGCCGTGACGGACCACGCGGGATGGCCGACGGCGGCCGTCGCCGTGACCTTCCTCGCCGAGAAGGTGCCGGGCGAGGAGCGGGACGAACTCGCGCAGCACGTTGCCCGCGTCGCGGGGGAGCTCTCGCACCGCATCTACGGGCGGCGGTGACCCGCGGGACCCACCGGGGCCGGAAGGCCTACCGAGTCCCGTTCGACCGGCGGACACTCGACCTTCACGATCGATTCTGCGGGCGAGTCGAGCCCCAGCAGCATGCGAATCCCGGCGGCGCCGAGTTCGTCATGGGGGAGGGCGACGGTCGAGAGCGGCGGGCGCACGTGCGCCGCTATGACCTCCTGATTGTCGAAGCCGACCACGGAGAGGTCGCCCGGGATGGACACGCCCCGCTCGCGGAGCCCATCGTAGAGCCCCGCAGCCATGCGGTCGTTGTAGCAGAAGACAGCGGTCGCGCCGAGCGCGAGGAGTGCCGGGACGGCTCCGTAGCCGCCCTCCTGGTCGGGGTACGCCTCGAGCACGAGGGCGGGGTCGAAAGCCAGCCCCGCGCCGTCGAGCGCTGCTCGGTACCCCGCGAGGCGACCCTCCTTCGCGGGCGCGGGGATCGTCGCGTTGATGAACGCGATCCGTTCATGACCCGCGCGGATGAGCAGCGCTGTCGCCTCGCGGCCGCCCTGCGCCTCGTCCGGCACGACGGCCCGGACGCCCGCCTCGGCGGCGAAGCAGTTCACGAGCACGAAGTCCGCCTCCCGCAACGCGTCCGGGACGTCCGTGACGCGGTGGAACCATGTCGAATAGAGGATGCCGCGCACCTTGTGCTCGAGCATCATCGTGATCGCGTCCTCCTCGAGGTCCCCGTTCCCCTCCGTGTTCGCGATGAGGAGCGCGTATCCGTGCTTCCATGCCTCGTCCTGGGCGCCGTGGATGATCTGGCCCGCGAACGGGGTGGTCGCGATCGCGTCCGCGACGAGCCCGATGAAGCGCGAACTTCCGCTCACGAGCGTCTGAGCGAGCGCGTTGGGTCGGTAGCCGAGGTCGCGGATCGCGTCCCGGACGCGCCGACGGGTCTCGGCCGAGATGCGCGCATCCTTCTTCTTGTTGACCACGAGGGAAACGGTCGACGGCGAGACCCCCGCAGCCGCGGCGACCTCCCTGAGCCTCGCGGGGCGGGAAGGCTGGTTCATCCCTTCGTCGCCCCGCTCTCGAGGCCCTGGATCATGGCCTTGTTGAGCACGAGGAACACCAGGAGCAGCGGCGTCACCGTGACGCACACGGCGGCGAACGTTGCCGTCCAGTCGGTCTTTCCCATCGCTCCGATGTAGTTCTGGAGGCCGAGTGGGATCGTCTTGAGCCCCTCGGTCAGCACGAACGTGTTCGCGAAGATGAAGTCGTTCCAGATGAAGATGCTGTTGACCAGCACGACGGTCACGACCGTGTTGAGCGAGAGCGGGAGCGTGATGAGCCCGAAGATGCGGTACGGTCCGGCGCCGTCGAGCGAGGCCGCCTCGTACGTTTCGCGGGGGATGTATTCGAAGAAGGACGAGAACAGGTACACCGACATGGGCAGTGCGAAGCCCGCGAGCGGGACGATCATCGACTGGTACGTGTCGAGCAGCCCGACCTTCGAATAGTCGATGAACAGCGGCACGAGCGCGATCTGCACGGGCACGATGATCCCCATCAGGAACACCGCGCGCACGAGCTTGCTCAGGCGGAAGCCGAGGACCTGGATCGCGTACGCGGCCATCATGCCGAGGACCACGATGAGCAGATTCGCGCCCATCGTCACGATGAAGCTGTTGAGGATGTTTAGCCCGAGGTTCCCGGTCGCGAACGCCCGGGCGAAGTTGTCGAGCGTGAGCGCGCTCGGGAGCGCGAACGGGTTGCCGGAAGCGAAGTCCTGCTCGGTCCGCAGGCTCGTGATGAAGAGCCACGCGAGCGGGTACACCTGCGCGGCGACGATGACGACGACGAGCACGCGGGACAGCGTCCTGTAGACGTGGGGGCGCGAACGACGACGGCGCCGTGCCGCTGCGGGGGCAGGCTGCGGCGACGCGGTGCGAACCGCGGCAGCTGGGGCTGGGTGGGTGATCACGCGTCCGCCTTTCGCCTGAGCATGAACACGATGAGGCCGACGGCGACAAGGCACTCCGCGACGATGAAGACGGAAATGGTGCTCGCGTAGCCGTAGTCGGTGCTCGTGAAGGCCGTCTTGTACATGTAGGTGGTGACGAGCTCGGAGGACTGGCCGGGACCGCCGTTGGTCATGAGGTAGGGGATGTCGAAGCCGCGGAGGCCGTACGTCGTCGCCATGATCGTCGTCGTGATCCACACGGGGCGGATGTACGGGAAGCGGATCTTCGTGAAGAGCTGCCACCGCGAGGCGCCGTCGAGGATCGCGGCCTCCTCGAGTTCGCGCGGCACCACGAGGAGGGCCGCGTAGATGATCAGCATGTAGAGGCCCGTGAAGCGCCAGCCCTCGGGTGCGGAGACCGCCGCGAGGACGGTGTTGACGTCGGAGAGCCACGGCCGTTCGAGCGCGCCGAGGCCGATCCACGAGAGGATCTGGTTGAGCAGGCCCACAGGATCGAGCGAGTAGATCCGCTCGAACAGGAACGCGATCGCGACCGTCGAGATCACGGCGGGGAGCAGGTAGAAGGTCTTGACGAGTTCGCGCCCCCGGCGGAGCGAGAGGAGCAGGCTCGCGACGACGAGCGCGCCGCCAAGCTGGAGCACGAGGCAGATCGCGAGGTAGCCCAGCGAGTTGAGGAAAGAACGCCAGAACACGTCATCGTGCACGAGCATGTGCGCGTAGTTGGCGAGCCCGACGAACTCCATGTCCCCGATCCCGTTCCACGAGAAGAAGCTCAGGACGAGGGACTGGAGGATCGGGAACAGGACGGCCGCGCCGTAGACGACGAGCGGCGGGAGGAGGAAGACGAGGACTGAGAGCCTCGATCTGGTGGGAAGCATGATGTGCCTTTCGGGCGGGGGAGCCGGGGCTCCCCCGCCTCGCTGCTGGCTATGTCGAAGAACTGACGCTCACTTGAAGAACTTGGGCGCGTTCTGGGCGATGGTGCCGTCCATCGTGCTCGTGAAGTCCGCCGGTGACGCGTTGCCCTGGACGAGGAGCGTGAGCTCCTGCTGGAGGCGTGTGTTGCTCGTGGGGTCGAGCTGCGTGTCCCACGGCATGATCTGCTTCGTGCCGAGGTCGTTCGCCTTGTCGAGCGCCTTCTTGTAGAGCGGCGTCGCGTTGGCCGGGATTGTCGTCTGGACGTTCGTCGTCGGCGCGAGCGCTCCCGTGGCCGCGTATTCGGCAGGGTACTTTGTCAGGGCGAACTTGAGGAAGTCGGCGACGAGCGGGTCATATGTCTTGGCGTTGACGGCCATGCCGATGCCGGAGGGAGAGACGTACTCGTTCGCGGCGGTCACGGAGCCCTGGGTCGTCGGGAGAGTGAAGAAGTCCACGTCGTTCCGGACGGCGGGGTTGAGCTTGTCCGTCGCGAGGCTCGAGAGCTCCCACGTGCCGATGTTGTACATGGCCGCCTGGCCGGACGTGAACGCGTTCTGCGCGTCGGAGTAGCCCTGAGACGAGAAGCCGTCGGAGAAGCACTTCGCCTTGCCGAGCGCGGCGAGCCAGTTCACGGCCTTCTGGCCCGCGGGGTCGGAGAACTTGGCCTGGCCCTTCTTGAGGCTCGTGATGTAGTCGGGACCGGTCGCCCGGAACGGCTCGTAGGAGACGTAACGCTCGAGCGGCCACTGGTCCTGCCCGTCCAGGGCGATGGGCGTGACGCCCGCCTTGCGCAGCGCCGTGCACATGGCCGGGATGTCGTCGAGCGACGTGGGCACGGAGACGCCGGCCTTCTGGAACAGCGACTTGTTGTACCAGAAGTACTCGAGCTCGAACTGCATCGGCACCATGTAGAGCGAACCGTCGTCGAAGCGCTGGTAGTCGAGCGCCGCTGGCCGGAAGTTGTCGTACAGGCCGAGGTCCTTGAGCAGCCTGCCCGCGTCCATCATCTTGCCCTGCTTCGCGAGCTGCTGGGCGAACGGCGTCGCATCCGTGTCGAAGAGTTCGGGGAGCTTGTCCGCCGCCGCGAGGGTCTCGTACTTCTGGATGTAGGACGGCCGGTCCGGCGTCGTGATGAGGTTGAGCGAGAAGCCCGGGTGGTCCTTCGCGTAATCGTCTGCGAGCTTCTTCATGATCGTGATGACCGAGCCGTCCGCGGGGCGCGAGAGGAGCCACGAGATCTGGCGGGGCACGATCTTGCCGGTCGGGCTCACGTTCGTGGAACTGCTCGACGGGCTGCTGCCGCAGCCGGCGAGGGCGAGGGCTGCGACCGCTGCAACCGCCGCAGTGCGACAGAGCTTGGAGCGGAGGAGTCGTTTCATGGTGGTCAATCTCCTTTGATTCCGGGTGCTTGGTGCTTTGCTGGGTGCTGCTTCTGATGCGGGATGGATATTTCAGTTGTCGGTGCGTTTCCGGACGACGAGCGACTCGACAGTCGCCGAGCCCTCCCCAACGAAGGCTCCGAACCTGCCGGATCTCCTGTCGTAGATGCGCGTGCTGAGGGCAACGCGGCGGTCGACGACGGCGACGCACACCTCGCCGTCGACGATCACCTCGAGAGTGTGCCCGCCCGGGGAAAGCGGGCACGGGCGTTCGAGTTCGATCTCGAAGGGCACGTCCCCCGAGATCTCCCATTGGCCGGCCCCGGTCCCTCGGCGCGGCCAGCGGTCGAACACGAGGCGACCCCGCTTCGGCTCGAGACGCACGACGTAGGATTCGTCGCCGTCGTCGCTCGCCCGGAGCAGAAGGCCGCATTCGGTCGTCCCGGCGTCGATCGCGAAGTCTGCCCTCGCGTAGAACTGCCCGGGAAGGTCCTCGTTCGAGACGATCGCCCGGTAGCCGTCCGGCGTGGCGAGCCGCGCGGGGAGCGGTTCGGCGAAGGAGACGGGCACGTCGTCCCAGAAGCTCTCGACGAGCTCGTCCGTGAACCCGAACGCGAGCGTCCCGTCGTCGTTCTGGCGCGCCTCGAGGACGGCGAGGGTGCCCGCCCACTGCCAGGCACCGTCGTCGGACGCTCCTTCCTTGCTCGCGATCCAGCCGAAGAAGAAACGCCGGCCCTCCCGCTCGGCAGACTTCGACGCGTAGAACGCGCGCCCGTCGATCGTGTCGAGGTCCGGGACCGACCACGGGCCGTCTGGGGATTTCGCCATCCGGTATCGCGTCGTGAAGGAATCCGAGAACTCGGAGCACACGAGGTACCACCACTCGCCCCATTGGAAGACGTCGGGGCATTCGTGCATGATGTAGCGCCGCGGATCCCAGAAGGGCTCGGCCTCGCGCCAATGCATGAGATCGCGTGAGATGAACTGGGCGATGACCCCGCGGCGGCGTGCCGGCCCTGCGCTGTGGCGGGCGGCAACGAGCATGCGCCACACGCCGTCGGGGTCCCGGAACACGAACGGATCGCGCCAGTCCGCCGTCTCGAAGCCCTCCGGCGCGCCGAAGGTGAGGTTGCGGAGCTTGGCCCAGGTCTTCATGCCGTCGAGGCTCGTCGCGTGCATCACGAGCTGGAGCGGGAGGCCGTCCGGACCTAGCCTTCGCGGGTTCTGGCCGGTGTAGAAGAGGTGGTGGACGTCGTAGTCGTCGAGCACGACCGAGCCGGTGTAGACGTTGAAGTCCGGCTCGTCCACGGTTCCGTGGGGGAGCGAGACGCCGTGGTCCACGAACTGCGTGAGATCCTTCGTCGTGACGAGGTGCCAGGCGGTGCCGGGCTTCGGTTCCTCACGGAGCTCGTGGAGGTAGAAGAGCCAGAATTCGCCGTCGTGCTGGAAGGGGATCACGTCCCCGACCCATCCGCCGTCGCGGGGCTGGAAGAAGACTTGCTGTGACATCTGCGATGACGTCCTGTCTGCTAAAGCGTTTGATCAACATGAGTGTAGGTGAGGCAGATCACCTTGATCAAGCGTTTTAGCAAAATTCTTCCGTGGCCAGCGCGCCGTGGCGTCCGCGCGCCGCGCACTGCCCGTTCCCGACCCTCTTTCACGCGGGGAACGGGCGCCGCGCCGCACGCCACGCCGTGAGCGCGGGACGGGGCGGGTCAAAGAAGGTCGGGACGGGACGCGCTCCTCAGGCGCGCGCAAGCTCCGTCCGCGGCGCCGGCCCGACCGAGGAGCGGACGACGGCGGGGCACTCTACTTCGACGCGGCCGTCACCCGGGACGTCCTCGACCCCGAGCAGCACGCGCACACCTGCTGCGCCGAGCTCGTAGTGGGGAAGGGCGACTGTGGTGAGCGGCGGGCGCAGATGGGCGGCGATGACCTCCTGGTTGTCGAAGCCGACGACAGCGAGGTCCTTCGGGATCGAGATTCCGCGCTCGCGGAGGCCGTCGTAGAGGCCCATGGCCACGCGGTCGTTGTGGCAGAAGACGCCTGTGGGGTTCTGGGCGAGCACGGACGCGACGACGTCGTAGCCGCCCTCCTGGTCCGGCTCGGCGTCGAAGACGAGTGCGGGATCGTAGGCGACGCCCGCCGCTTCAAGCGCCTCGCGATAGCCGCGGAGGCGCCCGTCATGGGCGGGGGACGGCGTCGTCGTGTTGACGAGTGCGATCCGCCGGTGCCCGTCGCGGAGCAGGATCTCGGTGGCGGTCCTGCCGCCCTGAATCTCAGCGGGGACGACGGCGCGCACGTCGCCGGCCGGGGAGTAGCAGTTGACGAGGACGACGTCGGTCTCCCGCAGCGGCGCGGGCACGGCGGCCGCCCGGTGGTACCACGTCGAATAGAGGACGCCGCGCACCTGGTGTTCGAGCATCATCGAGATGGCCTCGCGTTCGGCCTCCTGATTGCTCTCGATGTTGGCGATGAGCAGGATGTAGCCGTGCTTCCACGCCTCGTCCTGGGCGCCGTGGATGATCTGCCCGGCGAATGGCGTTGTCGCGATCGCGTCCGTCACGAGGCCGATGAAGCGCGAGCCGCCGCTCACGAGGTTCTTCGCAAGGGCGTTGGGGCGGTATCCGAGGCTGCGGATCGCGTCGTGCACGCGCTGCCTCGTTTCGGCGCCGATCCGGGCGTCGGGCTTGTTGTTTACGACGAGGGAGACGGTGGCGACCGAGACGGAGGCAGCCTCCGCGACCTCGCGCATGGTCACGTGGTGGCCTGATCTCTTTCGCGCCGGCGACTCCGCGGCGTTGCCGCGCCGCCCCGCTGCCTCATCCGACGTCATTGTCCTCGCAGTCTACGGCGGTGGGGCAGATCACGCCCAACCACACCAACATGCAGTGAGCCCCGGAACCTCGCGCGGGTACGGTTGGGCCCATGCTCATTCGTTCCTTCGCCGAAGCTGACCGCGCCGCCGTCGTGGCCCTCTGGCACGGGGTCGGGCTCACACGGCCGTGGAACGATCCCGGCAAGGACATCGACCGCGCCGTCGCGACGTGGCCGGATCTCTTCCTCGTCGCCGAGGAGCGCGGTGCTGGAAGTGCCGACGACGGCGGCGCGGGCGGCGGCGCCGTCGTCGGTACCGCGCTGTGCGGCTACGACGGGCATCGCGGCTGGATCTACTACCTCGCCGTCGCGCGTTCGCAGCAGGGCCGCGGGATCGGGCGCGCACTCATCGCGGAGGCGGAGGCGCGGCTCGAGGCGCTCGGCTGCCCGAAGGCCATGCTCATGGTGCGGCGCGGGAATGAGCAGGCGCACGGCTTCTACGGCGGCTCGGGCTACTCGGAGGATGACGTCGTGACGTTCGGGAAGCGGCTCATCGCCGACTGAGCGTCTACTCGGCGGGATTCCGACCGGGATCGGGGGGGGGATTCCACCCCGTTTCCGGCGTGTCGGCCCGACTCGCTGGATGCTGTCGGCCAATCCCGGTCGGGAACTCCGCGATCCGCGGGGCATGTCTGGAATCCCGGATGGGTCCGCCGAAAACCCCCTCCCGCCGGGGCTGCCGGCGCGGTGTCATGGATACAGAAGATCCCGTGGATCGCTAACCCACCATCACCGACGCAGGAGTCACGATGTCCACCACGAGTCCGGCCCGCAAGGCCGACTTCACCACCGGCGCCCGCCCGGTCCGCGCCCCGCGCGGCACCGAGATCACGGCCAAGTCCTGGCAGACCGAGGCGCCCATGCGCATGCTCATGAACAACCTCGACCCCGAGGTGGCCGAGCGCCCGGACGAGCTCGTGGTGTACGGCGGCACGGGCCGCGCCGCGCGCTCGTGGAAGGCGTTCGACGCGATCCTCGCCACGCTCAAGGACATGGACGACGACGAGACCCTCCTCGTGCAGTCCGGCAAGCCCGTGGGCGTCTTCCGCACCAACGTGTGGGCCCCGCGCGTGCTCATCGCGAACTCGAACCTCGTGGGCGACTGGGCGAACTGGCCCGAGTTCCGCCGCCTCGAGGCCGAGGGCCTCACGATGTACGGCCAGATGACCGCCGGTTCCTGGATCTACATCGGCACGCAGGGCATCCTGCAGGGCACGTACGAGACGTTCGCGGCGGTCGGGGCCAAGCTCTTCGCAGAAGGGAAGACAAGCACAGCTAGTCTCAAGGGCACCCTGACCCTCACGGGCGGCTGCGGCGGCATGGGCGGTGCCCAGCCGCTCGCCGTGACGCTCAACGGCGGCGCGGTGCTGATCGTCGACGTCGACGAGTCCCGCCTCCGCCGCCGCGCCGGCAAGCGCTACCTCGACGAGGTTGAGACCGACCTCGATGCCGCGCTCGCCAAGGTCGTCGCCGCGAAGGCCGAGGGCCGCGCCCTCTCCGTGGGCTACGTGGGCAACGCCGCCGAGGTGTTCCCCGAGATCCTGCGCCGCCACCGCGCGGGCGAGCTCACGGTCGACATCGTCACCGACCAGACCTCCGCCCACGATCCGCTCAGCTACCTGCCCACGGAGTACACCGTGGAGCAGTGGCACGCCGAGGCCGAGGCGGACCCCGAGGGCTTCGCGAAGAAGTCCCAGAACGCCATGGCCCGGCACGTCCAGGCCATGGTCGAGTTCCAGGATGCTGGCGCCGAGGTGTTCGACTACGGCAACTCGATCCGCGACGAGGCCCGCAAGGGCGGTTACGGCCGCGCGTTCGAGTTCCCCGGCTTCGTCCCGGCGTACATCCGCCCGCTGTTCTGCGAGGGCCTCGGCCCGTTCCGCTGGGTGGCCCTGTCCGGGGACCCGGAGGACATCAAGGTCACCGATGCGGCCATCAAGGAGCTCTTCCCCGAGAACGAGCACCTGCACCGCTGGATCGATGCGGCCGAGGAGTTCGTCGAGTTCGAGGGACTGCCCGCGCGCATCTGCTGGCTCGGCTACGGGGAGCGCCACAAGGCCGGCCTCCTCTTCAACAAGCTTGTGGCCGAGGGCAAGGTCAAGGCGCCGATCGTGATCGGCCGCGACCACCTCGACTCGGGCTCCGTCGCCTCGCCGTACCGCGAGACCGAGGGCATGAAGGACGGCTCGGACGCGATCGCGGACTGGCCGCTCCTCAACGCCCTTACCGCGGCGTCCTCGGGGGCGACGTGGGTCTCGATCCACCACGGCGGCGGCGTGGGCATCGGCCGCTCGATCCACGCCGGTCAGGTCTCCGTGGCCGACGGCACGGAGCTCGCCGCCGCGAAGCTCACCGCCCTCCTGACCAACGACCCCGGCCTGGGCGTGATCCGCCACGTCGACGCCGGCTACGAGCGCGCCGTCGAGGTCGCCGCCGAGCGCGGCGTTCGTATTCCGATGTCCGCATCCGCGGCCGGGAAGTAAAGGAACACCACGATGACCCTCACCGCCCCTGAAACCGGCCTCCCCTCCGAGGTGACCCTCTCCCTCGGCGGCCTGACAGCGGCCGACGTCGTCGCCGTCGCCCGCCACGGCGCCCACGTGGGCGTCGCGCCTGAGGCGCTCGCCGAGGTGGCCCGCGTCCGCGCCCACGTCGAAGAGCTCGCCGCGAGCGAGACCCCCGCCTACGGCATCTCGACTGGCTTCGGCGCGCTCGCGAACCGCCACATCCCGCAGGACCTGCGCACGCAGCTCCAGAAGTCGCTCATCCGCAGCCACGCGGCGGGCATGGGCCCCGCCGTCGAGCCCGAGGTGGTCCGGGCGCTCATGCTCCTGCGCGCCAAGACGCTCGCGTCCGGCCGCACGGGCGTGCGCCCTGTAGTCCTCGAGACGTTCGTCAAGCTCCTCAACGCGGGCATCACGCCCGTGGTCCGCGAGTTCGGCTCGCTCGGCTGCTCGGGCGACCTCGCCCCGCTCAGCCACGTTGCCCTCGTGCTCATGGGCGAGGGCGAGGCGTTCGGCCCGGACGGCGAGTCCTTCGGCGGCCGCGGCGAGCGGACGACGGCGGAGCTCCTCGCCGAGCATGGCATCGCCCCGGTCACCTTGGCGGAGAAGGAAGGGCTCGCGCTCGTCAACGGCACGGAGGGCATGCTCGGCATGCTGCTCATGGCGCTCCACGACCTCGACGCGCTCGTCAAGACCGCCGACGTCACGGCCGCGCTGTCCGTGGACGGGCTCATGGGCACGGACGCCGTGTTCCTGCCCGAGCTCCACGCGCCGCTGCGCCCGCACCCGGGCCAGGCCGACTCGGCGGCCAACATGCTCGCGGTGCTCCGCGGCTCCAAGATCGTTGAGTCGCACAAGGTCGGCGACAACCGCGTCCAGGACGCCTACTCGCTCCGCTGCGCACCGCAGGTGGCCGGCGCCGTCCGCGACACGATCGCCCACGCCCGCACAGTCGCGGAACGCGAGATCGCGGCCGCGATCGACAACCCCGTGGTCCTGCCCGACGGCCGGGTGAGTTCTAACGGCAACTTCCACGGCGCGCCGGTCGCGTACGTGCTGGACTTCCTCGCGATCGCCGTGGCCGACCTCGCGTCAATGGCCGAGCGCCGCACCGACCGCATGCTCGACCCGGCACGTTCGCACGGCCTGCCCGCGTTCCTCGCCGACGATCCGGGCGTCGACTCGGGCCTCATGATCGCGCAGTACACGCAGGCCGGGCTCGTCTCGGACTGCAAGCGTCTCGCCGTCCCCGCGTCGGTGGACTCGATCCCGAGCTCGGCGATGCAAGAGGACCACGTCTCGATGGGCTGGCACGCGGCGCGCAAACTGCGCAAGGCGGTCGAGAACCTCCGCCGTGTGCTCGCGATCGAGCTCGTGACCGCGGCCCGCGCGATCGACCTCCGCACCGCGATGTCCGACGGCGCGCTCGTGCCCGGTCCGGGTGGGGCCGCTGCGATCGAGGTGCTTCGGCGCTCGGTGGCGGGACCCGGCGTCGACCGCTTCATGTCGCCCGAGCTCGAGGAGGCCGACCGCGTGCTCGCGCGCGGCGAGCTGCTCGCCTCGGTGAGTGCCGCCGTCGGCGGTTTGCTCTAGCGAAAGCCCGCGCGCACCAGGTGCGCGCGCCCGCTGTGGGCCCGGAAAACCGGGCCCACAGCGTGGTCCGACCACAGGGTTAGGCAAGTGCACAACGAAATTTGGAGATCGTGGTCGGACTCTACATAGCGACGCGCCGTAGGAACCGATAGAAACAGAGAGGCCGTAATGGCGCGGCTCACAATTGGTCCTAGAGGGACAGGAATCCACGGAGGGGTTAAGGGCATGAAGGCACGCGGAGCGGTACTGACCAGGCGGGGCGCGCACCAGGCGCCGATTGCGGACTGGACGGTGCTGCGGGCCGAGGATCCGATCGAGATCATCAAGCACGCGCAGCTCGTGGCCGCCGGGCGAGTCGAGGAAGTCTCGCTGAGCGGCAACGTGTTGTGGATCAAGGCTGACGGCGGTGAGCCGCGTCGACTTTTCCTGAAGTCCGACGGCGTGCTCGTCCGCCGCGCATAGGGGTTCCCTCGCTCGCAACGTAGGAACACTCGCAACCCAGCGCGGGCCCCGCACCGATGACGGTGCGGGGCCCGCGTGCGTTGGGGCCGCGCGTGCGTGGGGGCCCGCGTGCGTTGGGGCCCGTGTGCGTGGAGGTGCTGGGGCCGCGCAACACCGGGTATCGCGGGAATGAACGTGGTCGAGCCAGTAGCCTGTGGCCATGGTCATCGCAGGACTCGTCTTCGCGGGCATCGCCGCGCTCATCCACGTCTACATCTTCTATATGGAATCGCTCGCGTGGACGGCCGCGCGGACGCGTGCGACGTTCGGGACCTCACCCGAGCAGGCGGAGGCCAGCAAGGAGCTCGCCTTCAACCAGGGCTTCTACAACCTGTTCCTCGCGGTCGCGGCCGGTCTGGGCGTGGTCCTCGTCGCGGCCGGCGCCACCGCCGTTGGCGCGACGCTCGTGTTCGTGGGTGCCGGTTCGATGGTCGCGGCGGGCTTGGTGCTGCTGCTGTCGTCGCCCTCGAAGGCGAGCGCCGCGCTCAAGCAGCTGGTTCCGCCGGCGATCGGCGTCGTGTGCCTCGCGATCGGCCTCGCGCTCTAGCCGTGCCTTCCCTCTAACCCGCCCGGGCTGGGTCCTAGCCCAGGATCGTGTCGACGAGCCGCGCGGCGACGCGCGCGGTGCGGCCGTCGACGTCGAACCGTGGGTTGAGCTCCGCGAGGTCCGCGTGGACGAGCTTGCCGCTCGCCACGACGCGGCGCACGACCGCGACGATCACCTCGAGCGGCACGCCCAGCGCGGCGGGGGCCGACACCCCGGGGGCGACGGCGGCGGGGAGGACGTCGAGGTCGATGGTGAGGTACACGGCGTCGAGCCCCGCGAGGAAGTCCTCGACGAACGACTCCGCGGTCTCCCGCGTCGCATACTCGTCGAGAAGATAGCGCACGCCGAGCTCGTCGGCTCGGCGGAACAGGGCGAGCGTGTTGTTGGGCCGGGAGATGCCGACGACCGCGTACTCAAGCGTGCGGCCAGCGGCGGCTTCCGCTCGGGCCATCTGGAGGAACGGGGTTCCCGAGCTCGCCCGCGCCTCGTCGCGGAGGTCGAAGTGCGCGTCGAGGTTGAGCACGCCGACGCGCCGACCGGCCGCCGGCTCCGCGTCGATGACGCCGAGATAGCTCGCGAACGCCGTCTCGTGGCCGCCGCCGAGCGTCACGGTGAGTGCACCAGCGTCGAGGAGGGCCGATACGGCCCCGCCGCAGCGCTCCTGCCCGCCCTCGAGGTCGCCGGGCATCTCGTCGGAGCCGAGCGTCACCGTGACGTCGCCGGCGTCGAACACCTCCCGTGCGAGGTGGAACGCGAGTGGGCCCAAGGCCGCCCGCACGGCCGCAGGCGCCCCCGCCGCGCCGATCCGACCCT
>NZ_JBKZWT010000550.1:0-1222 GCF_047759905.1 Sinomonas sp. G460-2
GGCCCGCTCGTGGAGGCCACGGCCATCCGGCTGCCTGGCGACGGCGATCCGTTCGATCTCGCGGCGCGGCCTGGGGAGCGCCTTCTCGTCACGTCGGTGGATCCCCAGCGGGTCGGTGCGCTCTTCGAGACGTTCCTTGGGTTGAGGCACGACGGCGCAGCCTCCGTGCGCATCAATGGCCGCGAGGTAGTGGGTCTCCCGTCCCGTCACCGCCGCGTGCTGATCGGCTACGCACGGCGCGGGCTCCCGCTCGAACGTGGGACGATCGCCCGCGCGGTGCGGTACCGCCACCCCGAGCTGCCCGAGTCGGTGGTGCGCCGCGAGCTCGAGCTCGCGGGAATGCGGGGCCTTGATGCGCTTCCTCGCGGGGAGCAGACGGTCCTGCGACGCGGGGGAGAGCCGCTCAGCGTCTCGGACCGGGCCAAGGTGCACGTGGCCAGAGCCATGCTGAAGAGCCCGCCCCTTCTCCTGATGGATCACATCGACGCGGATTTGGGACCCGACGGCGTCGCGGCGCTCATCGACCGACTGGCCTCGTACCCGGGGGTCGTCATTGCGGCCACGGACGCGCCCGAGCGTCTCCGGGGCAGTTGGTCGCGGCTCTCGCTTGATGAGCCCAACGCGAAGCCCGCCCCCTTGGACCAGCCGCTGCCGCGGCGGCGAGAGCTCCGGGACGGCGGGCTACGCCCGGGAGTTCCCCAGTCCCGCCGATGAAACGAGCGAGCTGTGCCGGCCCTGTACGCGGCGATGCAGCCCGCGGTGCCCGAGGCCGAAGAGCGCTGGCTTAGAACGGCGGCTGGGGTTCAGCCGGCTCATGCCTCGGTGGGCTGGGCTCGGGTGTGCCGGTGTCGGGTGGGCTGGGATGCGGTGGGCCGGTGTCGGGTGGTTCGTGGCCGGTGGGGCCTGTGAGGGCTCGGGTTCCGAGGGGGGAGGTCCAGAGGGTGTCGGGGGTGGTGTCGTCGGGGCCGGTGGGGAGGCGGGATGGGGTCCAGGTGTGGAGGCTCTTGAGGGCGTGGTGCTTGGTGCAGAGGGCGTGGAGGTTCTGGGCGTCGGTGGTTCCGCCGTCCTGCCATTCGATGAGGTGGTCGATCTCGGCTTTGCGGGCGGGCCGGGCGCAGCCGGGGAACTGGCAGGTTCCGTCGCGGTACTCGATGAAGCGGCGCAGGGTCTGGGGATGCCTGCGGGGCCTCGGGCTCTGCCGGAGCGTCCGCAGGAGCCGGGT
>NZ_JBKZWT010000551.1:0-1221 GCF_047759905.1 Sinomonas sp. G460-2
CGCCGGGAAAGGCGGAGACCTCGCCGGTCGGCGTGAGCCGCGCGCAGCAGATCCTCGACGAGCGACTCGCGAGCGGCGAGATCACGCCGGAGCTGTATCGGGACCTCAAGCAGGCGCTGGGAGACTAGCCACGGGGCTACTGCTGCTGGAGCTTGGCGATCTCGGCACGAGCGGCGGCTACGAGCTCCTCGTTGAGATGGGCGTGGCCCCACAGGCCCCAGCCGCCCTCGGGCGCCTCGGTCAGGAGGACCCACGTGCGCTCTGCGAGCGTCGGGTCCCCTGCCGCGGCGGCAACGAGCTCGGTGAGCTGGGCGACAACGGCGAGCTGCTTGTCGCGGTCGAGCGCGCCCGCGTTCGTCAGGACCTGCACGCGGACGTATGAGCTGTCGCCGTCCACGTTGGCCAAGCCCGAGGCCGGAAGTTCATGGACGAAAGCGGCCGTGTTCTTGCGGAACATGGGGATGTTCGGCACGCCCTCAACGGTCATGACGGTAGCGGCGAGCTCCTGGGCCAGCTTGGACGTGTCGGGGAAGGTCCCGGCTGCGGCGTAGACATCGATCATCGGCATGGTGGCCTCCGCGCTGTGAGAGCCGACTATGACGATCGTCATAGATACTATGCAAACTAACATAGAGCGAAGGGAATGCAAGCGCTAACGGGGTGAATTCTTGGCTGGTGATGTAAGGCGCCGCATGGTGCTGAGTGCGCTCAATCTGATCGCTGAGCGTGGGGTCGGCGGGACGTCGATCTCCGACGTCCTCGAACGCAGCGGCGCGCCCCGAGGGTCCGTCTATCACCACTTCCCGGGTGGGAAGGAAGAGATCGTTGGCGCCGCCATGGAGTACATGGCGACCGATGCGCGAGCCCCTCTCCGGGCGCTCGAGGGATCCGACGTCGCGGGGATCGTGACCGGCTTCATCAATCTCTGGCGCGGGGTCCTGCTTCGGAGCGACTTCGCGGCGGGCTGCGCGACCGCCGGCGTGACCGTGAGCGGCGAGTCGGAGGAATCCCGAGCGGCCGCGAGGAACGTGTTCGAGCTGTGGATCGATGACCTCATCGCCCTTCTCCAGGGTGCCGGTGTCGAGTCATCGAAGGCGTCCGACTTCGCGTGGATGCTCTTCGCATCAACCGAAGGGGCGCTCGTCTTCGCCCGTGCCGAGCAGAGCATGCGCGCGATCGACCTCGTCGAGCGGCAACTCCTGGCCTTCGGCGAGACCCTGG
>NZ_JBKZWT010000552.1:0-1209 GCF_047759905.1 Sinomonas sp. G460-2
CCTTCGCATCCGGTGTCTGGCTCTGGAGGTGACGGCCGCCCCCCGTCAGGGGCTGGCTTGCCAAAGTTCTGCCGGCTCCGGGTGCGAAGGACCGGCCGGCGTGACTTGATAGGAGCTTGGAACCCCTCGACTGAGGTCTGTCCGCCGACCGGCCCGACCAATCCCCTCCGTGGATCCGGAAAGGAAGGCACTCACCATGGTGGTTGTTCTGGGCGCAGACGTCCACAAGAAGTCCCACACGTTCGAGGCCGCCGACGCCAACGGGCGCCGCCTGGGCGGGATCACGGTCCCGGCCACGGCCGCCGGGCACGAGGCGGCCATCCGCTGGGCCAGGGACGCCTTCGGAGGCCGGGAGCGGCTCTGGGGGCTGGAGGACTGCCGCAACATGACCGTCCTGCTCGAGCGCGACCTGCTCGCCGCCGGGGAGCGCTTCGTGCACGTGCCCACCAGGCTCACCGCGCGGGTGCGAGCCTCGGCCCGCACCCGCGGCAAGTCCGACCCGATCGACGCCCTCGCCGTCGCCCGCGCCGTCCTGCGTGAGCCCGACCTGCCCGAAGCGTCCCCGGCCGGTGCCGCCCGGGAGCTGAAGCTGCTCACAGACCGCCGCGATGACCTCGTGGCCGAACGCACCCGGGCGGTGAACCGGCTGCGCTGGCACCTGCTCGAGCTCGACCCGGCCCGGGACCCCTCCCGCGCCGAGATCGCCCGCCCCGCCGTCCGCGCCGGGCTGGCCCAGTGGCTGGGAACCCTGGGCGGGCTGGTCGCCGAGCTCGCCGCGGAGATCCTGGCCGACATCGACCGGCTCAGCGCGAAGGTCGACGCTCTTGCCGCCCGCATCGGCGCCGCCGTGCGAGCCTGCGCCCCCGCCCTGCTGGCCATACCCGGCTGCGGGCCGCTCAGCGCGGCCAAGATCCTCGGCGAGACCGCCGGGATCACCCGGTTCCGCTCCGAGGCCTGCTACGCCATGTTCGCCGGCTGCGCCCCGATCCCGGTCTGGTCGGGCAACACCGCGGGCCGGGTGCGGCTGAACCGGGGCGGGAACAGGCAGCTCAACGCCGCCCTGCACCGCATCGCCGTCACCCAGACCCGCCTCGAGGGCCCCGGGAAGGACTACTACCAACGCCGCCGCAGCACCGGAGACGGCACCAGGGAAGCCCTCCGCTGCCTCAAACGCCAGATCGCCAAAGCCGTCTACCGCGCCCTCCGAAC
>NZ_JBKZWT010000553.1:0-1200 GCF_047759905.1 Sinomonas sp. G460-2
CCGGCCCCGGTCCCGATTCCGGCCAGGGTGCCCCCGCCTGCGGCGATCCCGTCAAGGGACGCGGTGCCGCCGAAGACCGTCAGCCAGGGAAGGATCAGGCCCACGATCACCGCGGCGATCCCGGCCAGGGCCGCCAGGGCGGGCAGCCCGCTGCGGGAGGCCAAGAGAGGCCGCCCGTTCCGGAGCGCGGGGACGGCGGTGTTCAGGGTCATGGCGGTCACCGGCCCACGACGTTGAAGAACAGGTACAGGTTGGTCGGCACGGGTCCGATGACGCCGCTGCCGGGCGCTGCGAGCAGGGCATTCATTGTGGACTCGGACTTGCCTGCCGCGAGCTGGGCCCAGGCCGTCTGGGTGGTCACGGCGACGACCTTGACCTGCCACCATCCGCCCGCGGGCCCGTCCAGGATGTGGCTGTGGGCCGGGAGCGGCACCGACGCGACGGCCCCCGGGGAGGCGCCCAGGGCGCCCGCGATCCGGGACAGATCGATGTCGAGGGGGTGGTTGGGACAGCTCGCCACGGCACACATCGGGGCCGGGGACGGATTGGCGAAGAGCGGGACCAAGACGTAGAGGACCGAGCGGTCCGGGTTCGCGACCGGGCCCCGGTTCGCGGCAGTGCCGACTTCGCATCCGGAGGGAGTCGACGCTGCGACGCTGGTGTCGCAGAAGTAGTCCTGGGGGTACTGGATGGTCACGGTCTGCCCGCCGGTCCAGGCCTGGGTCGTGGCGCTGGAGACCGGCAGGACGGTGGATCCGGCGGCGAAGGCCGCTGCGGCGACCCCGCCAGTGGCGAGGGCAAGCCCGGCGAGCACGGCCAGAAGGGCCCTCAGTGCGGGCCGAGCCGTGCCGAGTCGTTCACTCATGGCACACTTCCTTAATGGAGGCGGCCGGCTGGGGACGGCGATCCGGGCAGGACGGCCGCTGGCCCGCCCCGACAGCGAGTATTCGGACCCGCAGCCCTCGCCGGATTGCCCGCCCTCGGATTAGCGGCCGTCTCCAGGCCTCCGAAGGGGGCGGCGGATCACCGATGGAACTGTTCCGCCCCCGAACGCCTGATCGGCGCGCATCAGTGTCCAGTCCGCCGGTGCCTCGGCTCCGAACCCTCGGGTGTCGGGATCGGTGACATTGGAGGAGACGAATGGCGCACAGGCTTATCCGCAGATCCGCGGCCCTGGCAGGCGCGGTGCTGGTGCTGGGC
>NZ_JBKZWT010000554.1:0-1195 GCF_047759905.1 Sinomonas sp. G460-2
CGAACGCCACTATCCCGCGTACCCCGGGCCCGCGACGACCGCGAGGGGGTAACCGAGCTGCTGCGCCTGGAGCACCGTCGCGATGCCGAGGTCCGCGGCGAGCGCCTGCGCGGACGCCTTCTGGCTCGGATCCTTGTAGAAGACCACGGAGGAGGACACCGGCGAGCCTGTCCAGTTGCCCACGGCGGCCACGGTCCAGCCCGCGTTGCGAGCGGCTGCCGCGGCGCGGTTGCCGAGGCCCGCCGTCGACGTCGCGTTGTAGACGCCCACCGCGAGGGTCTTGTCGGCCTGCGCCGGCGCGGACTGGGTGGGCGTCGGGGTGGACGACGGCGTGGGCGTGGGAGTCGGCGTCCCGGACCCCTTGGCCGAGGCGGGAGCCGACGACCCAGACGATGCCGACGGACCCGTGGCGGCGGACGTGCCGAGGAGCTTGGGGACGATGAAGAGGGCCGCGGCCACGAGGATGACGACGATCGCCGCAGCGATGATCACTCCCCCGATGCCCCGACGGCCCGTCTCCACAGCACCCTTCGTGCGATGCACGCCTTGACGGCGCGGGGCCTCGAGTACGTCATCGAATTCGTCGCCGGGGTAGTGGCTCATAGCGTGTAGAGTCCTCGTCGAATGCTCTGCTGGGGGGACGCGGCAGGCTTCAGGCGCTGCCGCCCAGGCGACGAGCCGTCCGTGCGCGCTGACGCGACGTCCTTAGTCTACGCAACCTCTTGACGAGCATCGGATCGTGGGCCAGCGCGGCCTCGGTATCGATGAGGGCGTTGAGCAGCTGGTAGTAGTGCGTGGCCGAGAGATCGAAAAGCTCGCGGATGGCCTGTTCCTTCGCTCCCGCGTACTTCCACCAGTTGCGTTCGAGGGCGAGCATCTCGACCTCGCGCTCGGTGAGTTCCGCGGCCGCCAGGCGGCTGACCCCTGCATGCTCGGGCTCGAATGCCTCGGCTGCGCCCATGCGCCACTCCCTTCGACTGGATGATCTCCGTGTCGGCTTCACCCAGTGTAGGAGCGAACTACACGCTTGTCATTCGTGGTCCCGCCGAGGCGCTGGAGAGGCCGGCAGAACTCTGGAAGACTCGGGGCCGTGACCGAGCCACTGTTCGAGCTCCCGAGCCCCGAGGAGGGCCCCGCCACCGGCGATACCGCGGCGCGGCTCGCCGAGATGGCGGAGGCGCCGCTCGCGGTCCTC
>NZ_JBKZWT010000555.1:0-1187 GCF_047759905.1 Sinomonas sp. G460-2
GCGATGGTGTGCGGGCAGGAGATCAGGGCCAGGATCGCCCAGATCCTGGCCCTGGCCGCGGCCCCGGCACCGGCCCCGAGGTGGGCAGACGGCCTGTACACCTGCACCTATCACCTCCCCGGCGGGTCCCTGGTGCTCTCGGTGCGGGAGTCTGCGGACCCGGCCGCCGCCCGCGCCTGGACCCGGGACGCCGCGCGGGCAGTGGGGGCGGCCCCGATTGAGGGGCTCGCGAACCTGGGCCTGCCGGGCTACCAGAGCCGCACGGGTACCGTGGTCTTCGCCAAGGACAGCTTCACCCTGACCGTGGACGCCACGGGAATGGGAGAGCCGGTCGGGCCCGAGGGGATCTCGCGGCCTTCCCTGGCCTACCAGATCGCCACCGACGTGCTGGCCTGCTGGAGCGAATGAAGCCGAACCAATCCGGGAGCCGCCCGGCGCCGAATGCTCCATGTCGGACTGCTCCTGGGCCCGGCGACCGGCGCCTCGGGCATCCGGGGACGCAGAACGAGCATTCAGAGGAGAACACGGTCATGAAGAAGTCTGCACTCCTATTCGCCCCGGCCCTCGCCCTCGGGGCACTGGCCCTGTCCACGGGCCCGGCCCTGGCCGCTGACGGCACCACGTTCCAGGCGAACCTGGCCTCCATCAACGGATCCAATGCCTCCGGCACCGCGATGATCACCCTGAACGGGAACCAGGCCACCGTGACGGAGAAGGTCACCGGCCTGGCCGCGACGTTCAACGGCAAGCCCTACCCGCACGTCCAGCACATCCACATCGGCGCCAAGGGCACCTGCCCCGGCCCCTCCGCTGACACCAGCGGCGACGGCGTGATCAGCACCACCGAGGGCGCCCCGTTCTACGGCGGCATCGGCACCACCCTCTCGACCAGCGGGGACACCAGCCCTGCCGCAGGCACCGACCTGTCCGTGGCCGGGATGGGTTCCTCCTTCACCTACCAGCGCACCATCACCCTGGACGACAAGACCCTGGCCTCGCTCAAGTCCGGCACCGCCGTCGTCGTCGTCCACGGCCTCGACCCCGCAACCCTGCCCGCCGCGGCCCAGAACGAGCCCAGCGACCTCGTGCCCTCCCTTCCCCTCGCGGCGACCTCACCGGCCCTGTGTGGGACCCTGACCGCGATGCCCGCCGGCGCCCCCGGCACCGGCATCGCAACCCCAGCCCAG
>NZ_JBKZWT010000556.1:0-1162 GCF_047759905.1 Sinomonas sp. G460-2
CGCATGAGGGCCTCGCGGCGCAGCACCGCGTTGGAGCCGCAGAAGAAGGCCGCGTTCCAGCCGTCCTTGCCCTGCTGGATCGGGCCGTAGAACAGGGGAGCCTGGCTCCCCAGGGGATCGTTCTCGCGGACGTTGCCGAACCACTGCGGGGTCTGGACGAACGCCACGCGGCGGTTGTTGAAGTAGCCCAGGGTCCGGTCGAGGATCTCGGGACGCGGGACCTGGTCCGCGTCGAGGACGAGCACGAACTCGCCCTGGGTCTCGTGGAGCGCGTTGTTGAGGTTGCCTGCCTTCGCGTGGCGTGGCTTCCCGAGCCACTCCTCGCCGCGCGAGACGTAGCCTGCGCCGAGCCGTGCGACGGCCTCGCGGAGCTCCGGCCGGGCGCCGTCGTCGAGCACCCACGTCGTGTGGGGATAGCGGATGGCTCGCGCCGCGCGCGTCGTCGCGAGGACGAGCTCGGGGTCCTCGTTGTACGTCGTGATGAACACGTCCACCGTGAGCCCCTGCGGCGCGTTGGGCGGGTTGTCGCGGGTGGACATGCGCCAGATGGTGAACGCGAACAGGGAGACGTCGATGAGCGAGTACGTCTCCGCGGCGACGAGCGGGACGGCGATCCACCACGCCGCCCAATTGAGGGACGCCGTCCAGCGCCACAGGATGTAGATGAGGCCCATTGCGACCGTGAGGGCGGCGACGATACGGATCGCGTGGATGCTCATCATGTGATGGCGGATCCTGCCGGCGGTCCAGCGACGGCCGAGCGACGGACGACGATGACCGTCGTGTCGTCCTGGCTTGTCGAGTCGAGCCCGATGACGTCACGGACGGCGGCGTCGGCGTCCGGCGCGGCAACGATCGCTGCCGCTGCGGCGTCGAGCGCGTCGTCGACGCCCCGGAAGGCTTCGAGGAGCCCATCGCTCAGGGCCACGAGCGCGCCGCCGGGCTCGAGATTGCCGTCGTGCGCGGTCCACTCGGCGCCCTGGAGGAGACCGATCGGCGGGCCCGAGGTGGTGAGGCGCTCCCACATGCCGTCGGGGTGGATGAGGAGGCCGAGCCCGTGGCCCGCGTCCACGTAGGTGAAGTCCCCGGTCGCGGCGTCGAGGCGCGTGTGCAGGAGCGTCACGAACGAGCCGAGGCGCAGGAGGTCGGGCTCGAGGGCGCG
>NZ_JBKZWT010000557.1:0-1160 GCF_047759905.1 Sinomonas sp. G460-2
GAGCGCCGCCGCGCGGACCTCCTCGAGGTCATGGCGAGCGAGTGCGGCAAGACGCTCGATCAGGGCGATCCCGAGGTCTCCGAGGCGATCGACTTCGCGCACTACTACGCGACGCTCGCGCGCGAGCTCGACGCGGTGGACGGCGCGCGCTTCGTCCCGAGCCGGCTCACGGTCGTGACCCCGCCATGGAACTTCCCCGTGGCGATCCCCGCCGGCTCGACGCTCGCGGCACTCGCAGCGGGCTCCGCCGTCGTTATCAAGCCCGCGAAGCAGGCGCGGCGCTCCGGCGCCGTCATGGTCGCCGCGATCTGGGACGCGCTCGACGCCGCCGGGATCCCGCGCGACGTCCTCCAGTACGTCCAGCTCGAGGAGCGCGCGCTCGGGCAGCGGCTCGTGGCGCACGCCGACGTGGACCGAGTGATCCTCACGGGCGGCTACGAGACCGCGCAGCTGTTCCGCTCATTCCGCAAGGATCTGCCGCTCCTCGCCGAGACGTCCGGCAAGAACGCGATCATCGTGACGCCAAGCGCGGATCTGGACCTCGCCGCGCGCGACGTCGCCCAGTCCGCGTTTGGGCACGCTGGCCAGAAGTGCTCGGCGGCCTCGCTCGTGGTGCTCGTCGGCTCGGTCGCGAAGTCCAAGCGCTTCCACCACCAGCTCCTCGACGCCGTGCAGTCCCTCCACGTGGGGTACCCGTGGGACCCGCGAAGCCAGATGGGCCCGGTCATCGAGCCCCCGGGTGAGAAGCTCGAGCGCGGCCTCACGCAGCTCGGCCTGGGCGAGCACTGGGTGCTCGAGCCGCGCCAGCTCGACGGCTCCGGCAAGCTCTGGAGCCCCGGCGTGCGCACCGGCGTCCGCCCCGGATCCGAGTACCACCTCACCGAATACTTCGGCCCGGTGCTCGGCGTCATGACCGCGCCGACGCTCGAGGCGGCCGTGCGGCTCGTCAACGAGGTCGACTACGGGCTCACCTCGGGCCTGCATTCGCTCGACGGCGCGGAGATCGCGTACTGGACTTCGACCATCCAGGCCGGCAACCTCTACGTGAACCGCGGCATCACGGGCGCGATCGTGCGGCGGCAGCCGTTCGGCGGCTGGAAGAAGTCGGCGGTCGGCGCGGGCACGAAGGCCGGCGGCCCGAACTACCTCGTGGGCCTCGG
>NZ_JBKZWT010000558.1:0-1159 GCF_047759905.1 Sinomonas sp. G460-2
CTACGGAACGTCACTTCCCCCGCGCATCATCGACTCTCTCAGTGCCCGCGCCGCCGCGGCGACGACCACCCGCGATCCACACGGGTCCCGGTCCGAGCGCGCCTTGCCGTGGGCAGGGCTGTGACGGGCTCAAGGCGCCCGCCAAGACCGCGCTCCGGCTCCCGCCAACAGCACCGGAGCGCCCACTAAAACAGAATGGCTCCACCTTTTTGTGCACGAGACAAGAGGAAGACTCGGTCGAAGTTGCGGCAATCTTGTCCACATGAATCGTAATCTTGTGGGTTCTTCAGATTTCACGTAACCTAAATCACATGCAGCAGGGAACCGGGACACGAGGCCGCTACGCGAAGACGGCCGAACGGCGCGCGGCCGTAGCGCGCGCGGCCCTCGACATCGTCACAGAGAAGGGCCACAAGGCCCTGACGACGGCGGAAGTCGCCTCGCGGGCGGGAATGAGCGAGACCGCACTGATGTACCACTTCCCCACCCGGGACCACGTACTGATCGCCGCCATGGAACTCTCCGATGAAGAGAACATCTCTCGGCTCACGGCCGAGTCGATCGCCAACGAGCTCTCCACTGGAGACTGGGACCCCGCCGGCGCGGCGCGCCTTGTCCTCACCGAAGACAAGACCATCCGCCTCCTTCTGGCCCTCGAGGCGGAGGCACCCAACCCGGAGCACCCCGCGCACCAGTACATGAAGAAGCACAACGAGAACGCGATACTCACCACGGCCGCGAACATCAAGCGCCGCCAGGCCGAGGGCCGCGCCCATCCCGCGCTTGACCCCGTGAGCACCGCCCGGCAGATGATGGCCGTCTGGAGCGGGCTGAGGGCGCAATGGCTCATCGACCCCTCCTTCGACTTCGCGAACCAAGTCGCGGTGGCGTTCCGCGCGCTGACGGGCGAGGCCCTCATGGACACCAGGAAGAAGATCGAACGTCTCATCGCCTCGGTCTGACAGCACCAGAGCAAGGGAACTCATGACAACTGAAGCACGCTTTGCCGGCAAGACAGTGATCGTCACCGGCGCAGGCTCGGGAATCGGGCGGGCCACCGCAACACGGCTCGCCCATGAGGGCGCCCGACTTGTGGCCACAGACATCATTCCGGATCGTCTCGACGAGCTGAAGGCCTCGCTGCCTGGGCTCGAGGTGA
>NZ_JBKZWT010000559.1:0-1152 GCF_047759905.1 Sinomonas sp. G460-2
CCCCCGAACGCGCCCGGCCGCCGTCGTTCGTGCATGGGGCGCCTCAGCGCAGGCCGGCGACGCGAGGCAGGGACAGCCGCGGCTTGCCCGCACCCCGCCGAGGATCGCGGTGGGCGAGCTTTTCGCGCAAGAGGGTCCGGCCGCGGTGAATCCGCGAGCGGACGGTGCCAAGCTTCACGCCGAGGGCCGCTGCGACCTCGTCATAGGAGAGCCCCTCAAGATCACAGAGCACGACCGCGGCGCGGAAGTCCGGCGGGAGCTCCTCGAGGGCGGCCTGGACGTCGAGATCGAGGTTGTTCATCTCATAGCTGCGCTCGGGGCCCGGCTCACGCCCGGGAATGCGGGACTCGGCGTCCTCGGCGAACGCATCGAACCGGATGCGGTTCTTGCGGCGCGCCTGGTCGAGGAAGAGGTTCGTGGTGATGCGGTGAAGCCAGCCGTCGAGCGTTCCGGGCTTGAAGTTGTCGAGCGAGCGGAAGACGCGGACGAAGACCTCTTGGGTCAGGTCCTCGGCGTCGTGCTGGTTGCCCGTCAGGCGGTACGCGAGCCGATAGACCTTGGCGGAGTGCTGAGCGACGACCTCTTCCCACGTCGGGGGCACCCAGTCGGCGGGACTCGGCTCGGAGGGTGTCTGGGTGGTCGCAGCACGTTGCGGTGGCACGTCCACGCACCTCACCTTCACAGCATCGGCGGCCGCACTGTGCTGTGGGCCTCTTGCTCACCAGGCAACCGCTGCGGAACCCCAGTCTGACAGGGGATTCTGAACGTTGGCTGGTCATTCCGCCCAAAGCGTAGCGCGGTGCGTAACCCCCAAGGCGATAGGCTGGGGACGCACCCCGAGCCGAAAGCGTTTCACAACATGACCGACAAGTCCACGAGCTGGGCTTATGCCGAGGGGCTTGCCGTCGAGGACCCGATCGTGGCCCGTGCGCGCGAGCGTTCCCTCGAGCTTGGCGTCTCCCCCGTGAGTCCAGGGGTCGGCGCGGTTCTCACAGTGCTCGCCGCCACCTCAAAGGCCCAGGCCGTCGTCGAGATCGGGACGGGCGCCGGCGTCTCGGGGGTCTGCCTCCTCCGCGGCCTGCCCGCCGCGTGCACGTTCACCACGATCGACACGGACATCGAACACCTCAAGGCCGCGCGCCAGGCGTTCTC
>NZ_JBKZWT010000056.1:0-17334 GCF_047759905.1 Sinomonas sp. G460-2
GCCGCGCTCGAGCTGGACGGCGAGCCCTACCGCTACGCGTGGGCCGTCAGCGGCGAGGACGGCGGCGCTGGCCGCACCCTCTTCGTGGGCGACGGCGGATGGTCAGTCGCGCTGCCCGTGCTTGACCGTACACAGCGGCTCGGGCGCGTGCTCGACGGCATTCACCATCACGCGGGGGAGGCCTCGCCCGAGGTGCGCTCGCCCATGCCGGGAACGGTCGTCTCCGTCGCGGTGGCCCCGGGCCAGGCCGTCGAGGAGGGCCAGCCGCTCGTGAGCGTCGAGGCGATGAAGATGGAACACCAGCTCGTCGCCGCGCTCGCGGGCACCGTCCAGCTGCACGTCTCGATCGGCTCGCTCGTCAAGGCTGACCAAGTCGTCGCGACGGTAGTCCCCACAGAGTCAGGCCCTGCCACAACTGGCCCGGCCACAACAAGCCCGAAAGAAACCTAAGGAGCCACCATGGTCGACTTCCAGCTCGACGACGACTACCGGGAGCTCAGCGAGACCGTTCGCGCGTTCGCCGACGAGGTCGTCGCCCCCGCCTCCCAGAAGCACGACGAGGAGCACAGCTTCCCCTACGAGATCGTCTCCCAGATGGGGGAGATGGGCCTCTTCGGGCTTCCGTTCCCCGAAGAGTACGGCGGCATGGGCGGCGACTACTTCGCCCTCGCCCTCGCGCTCGAGCAGCTCGGACGCGTGGACCAGTCGGTCGCGATCACGCTCGAGGCGGGCGTATCCCTCGGGGCCATGCCGATCTATCGCTTCGGCACCGACAAGCAGAGGGAGACGTGGCTGCCCGAGCTCGCCGCCGGGCGCGCCCTCGCGGGCTTCGGCCTCACCGAGCCCGAGGCCGGCTCGGACGCGGGCGGCACGAAGACGAACGCGCGGCTCGAGGAGGGCGCCGAGGGACGCGAATGGGTCATCAACGGCTCCAAGGAGTTCATCACGAACTCCGGTACGGCTATCACGAAGTTCGTCACCGTCACCGCCGTGACGGGCACTGAGACCCGGCCCGATGGCCGGACCCGCAAGGAGATCTCCACGATCATCGTCCCCGCGGGGACCCCCGGGTTCCGGGCCGAGAAGCCGTACAACAAGGTGGGTTGGAACGCCTCCGACACACACCCGCTCTCGTTCAAGGACGCGCGCGTTCCCGAGGAGAACCTGCTCGGCGTGCGCGGCCGCGGGTACGCGAACTTCCTGTCCATCCTCGACGAGGGCCGCATCGCGATCGCGGCGCTCGGCACGGGTGCCGCCCAGGGCTGCGTGGACCTCTCCGTCAAGTACGCGAAGGAACGCAGCGCGTTCGGCTCGAACATCGGCAAGTACCAGGCGATCCAGTTCAAGATCGCGCGCATGCAGGCCCGAGCCCACACGGCCCGCCTCGCGTACTACGACGCAGCCGCGCGCATGCTCGCCGGCAAGCCCTTCAAGACCGAGGCGGCCATCGCGAAGATGGTCGCGGGGGAGGCCGCGATGGACAACGCCCGCGACGCAACGCAGGTGTTCGGCGGCTACGGGTTCATCAACGAGTTCACGGTCGCCCGCCACTACCGCGACTCGAAGATCCTCGAGGTCGGTGAAGGGACCACGGAAGTCCAACTCATGCTCATCGCGCGCGAGCTCGGGCTGTAGCGTAGGTCACGAAAGCAGCCCGGGTCAGACAAGCGGCCGTATGGAGGTTCTGTGATCAACAAAGTGGTGGCCAGCGTCGAGGAAGCGGTGGCGGACATCCCGGACGGGGCGTCGCTCGCCGTCGGCGGTTTTGGCCTGTGCGGCATCCCGGTGGGGCTCATAGACGCCCTGCACCGGCAGGGCACGAAAGACCTCGAGACCATCAGCAACAACTGCGGCGTGGACGATTGGGGCCTCGGGATCCTCCTGAGCGCCGGGCGGATCCGGCGGACCGTGAGCTCGTACGTGGGCGAGAACAAGGAGTTCGCGCGCCAGTTCCTCTCCGGCGAGCTCGAGGTGGTGCTCACCCCGCAGGGGACGCTCGCCGAGAAGCTCCGCGCGGGCGGCGCGGGCATCCCCGCCTTCTACACCTCGGCCGGGGTGGGAACCCAGGTCTCAGAGGGCGGCCTGCCCCAGAAGTACGACGCCGAAGGGAACGTTGTGAAGGCGTCCTCGCCGAAGGAGGTGCGCACCTTCCACGGCGCCGACTACGTGCTCGAGGAGTCCCTCACGCCGGACTTCGGGCTGGTCCACGCCCTCAAGGGCGATCGCCACGGCAACCTCGTGTTCCACGAGACGGCCATGAACTTCAACCCGCTGTGCGCGATGGCCGGGAGGATCACGATCGCCGAGGTGGAGGAGCTCGTGGAGCCGGGCGAGCTCGACCCGGAGCACATCCACACGCCGGGCATCTTCGTCCAGCGCGTCGTGCACGTGCCCGCCGACAGCCCCTTGGGCGAGAAGCGGATCGAGAAGAGGACTGTGGCCGAGACGAAGGAGGCCTCCTGATGCCGTGGACCCGCAATGAGCTCGCGGCGCGTGTCGCGCAGGAGCTCTCGAACGGTCAGTACGTGAACCTCGGGATCGGGATGCCGACGCTCATCCCGAACTACATCCCGGCCGACGTCGAGGTGGTGCTGCACTCCGAGAACGGGATCCTCGGCACGGGGCCGTACCCCGTCGAAGACCGGGTGGATCCGGACCTCATCAACGCCGGCAAGGAGACCGTGACCATCAAGAAGGGGGCCGCGTTCTTCGACTCGGCGACCTCGTTCGGCATGGTCCGCGGCGGCCACGTGGACGTCGCGGTGCTCGGCGCGATGGAGGTCTCGCAGAACGGCGACCTCGCCAACTGGATGATCCCCGGCAAGATGGTCAAGGGGATGGGCGGCGCGATGGACCTCGTGTTCGGGGCGAAGCGGCTCATCGTCATGATGGACCACACGGACAAGCACGGGAACCCGAAGATCCTGCCCGAGTGCACGCTGCCCATCACGGGCAAGGGCTGCGTTGACCGCATCATCACCGACCTTGGGGTCATCGACGTCGTGCGCGACGCCGGGACCAGCCTCGTGGGGGCCGGCCTCGAGCCCGCCAAGCCGGCGGGGGCCGTCCTCGTTTTGCGCGAGCTGGCCCCGGGCGTGACCGAGGAGGAGGTCGTCGCGGCGACCGCCGCCGAGCTCGAGGTAGAGATCCATGACAACGAGCCCTGAGCCGGAATCGGATGCGCCGCGGGTCATCGAGCAGCGAGGGCTCTACTTCGACGAGCTCGAGGAGGGCGTCGTCTACGCTCACCGGCCCGGGCGCACGGTGACGGAGGCGGACAACGTCCTGTTCACCACGCTCACCATGAACACGCAGGCCCTCCACCTCGATGCGGCGTGGAGCGCGGGCCAGCCGTTCGGCCAGCGGCTCGTGAACTCGATGTTCACGCTCGCGACCGTCGTGGGGCAGTCCGTCGCCCAGCTGACGCAGGGCACGATCGTGGCCCAGCTGGGCCTGACCGACGTCTCGTTCCCACACCCCGTGTTCCACGGCGATACGCTCTACACCGAGACAGTCGTCGTCGAGAAGCGGCTCTCCTCGTCGCGTCCCGGCCAGGGCATCGTGACCATGGAGCACACGGGCCGCAACCAGGACGGCGTCGTCGTCGCGCGGGCGAAGCGCTCGTGCCTCATGTGGACCAAGGAAGCACACCGATGACGCCCTCAGAATCAGACCGGCCAGCGCCTTTCAGCATGGGCCCCGCCCTGCTGTTCTGCCCGGCCGACCGGCCCGAGCGCTTCGGGAAGGCCGCCGAGCGGGCCGACGCCGTCATCCTCGACCTCGAGGACGCCGTCGCCCCCGACGCGAAGGCAGCGGCCCGGCATCACCTCACCGTCGCATCGCTCGATCCGCGCCGCACGATCGTGCGCGTCAACGCCGCGTCGACGCCGGACTTCGACATCGACCTGGACGCCCTCGTCGCGACGCCGTACCGCACGGTCATGCTGGCGAAGGCCGAGTCGCCCGCGCAGCTGCGGCGATTGGCGGGCTTCGACGTCGTCGCCCTCTGCGAAACGGCGGCGGGCGTGCTCAACGCCGCGGCCATCGCGGCCGAGCCCAACGTCGTCGCGCTCATGTGGGGTGCCGAGGATCTTGTGGCGTCCTTGGGCGGGACGTCGAGCCGAGCGGACGACGGCGGGTACCGCGCCGTCGCGCTGCACGCGCGGTCCACGGTCCTGCTTGCCGCCGGCGCGTTCGGCAAGGCGGCCATCGACGCCGTCTACACCGCGATCCAGGACCTCGAGGGGCTCGCGGCCGAGGCGGCGGACGCCGTCGCGTCGGGGTTCGCGGCCAAGGCGTGCATCCATCCGAGTCAGGTGGCGCCCGTGCGGGAGGCGTATCAGCCGACCCCCGAGGCCGTCGACGCCGCACGAGAGCTCCTCGCGGCATCCGAGGCCGCCGGGACCGGCGTGTTCCAGCATCGGGGAAGGATGATCGACGGGCCGATCCTGCAGCACGCCGAGGCCCTGCTCCGCCGCGCCGGGCGGAGCGCCGAGCTCTAGCGGCCGGAGGTTCGGAAGGGACCGGGCGTTCGGCAGGGACCGGAGGTTCGGCCTCAAAATGGGATATAGGATTCTTGGGTGTTTGCTCTGGTCCTGTTCGCCGTCGTCGCCGGGGCCTTGGCGCAACGCGTTGCCGGGCTCGGCTTCGGGCTCATGGTCTCGCCGATTCTCGTGGTCCTGCTGGGTCCGCTCGACGGCGTGATGATCGTCAACGCGTGCGGCGCGACGTCGTCACTCCTCATCCTCTCGAGGGTCTGGCGCGACGTTGAGTGGCGCCGGTACGTAGGTCTCATCGTGCCCGGATTCGCGGGGATCGCGGCGGGAGCGTATCTCGCGAGCCACGTCCCTGCGGCGCCCCTCGAGATCGGGATCGGCCTCGTCCTCGTCGCCGGCCTCGTGGCGTCTCAGCTCGTAGCCCGCGCACGGCGCCGGCTCGAGGGACCGGTCGACGGCCTGGGGATCATGGCCGCAAGCGGCTTTTCGAGTGGGCTCATGAACGCCGCTGCGGCCGTCGGCGGGCCCGCGGTCACCGCCTACGCCGTGCTCAGCCGCTGGGATCAGCGTCGATTCGGCGCGACCCTCCAGCCGTACTTCATCACGACCGGAACCACGTCCCTCCTCGCCAAGGTCTTCGCGACCGGGGGCCACTGGCCGGCGCTCGAGCTATGGCAGTGGTTGCTCGTGTTCGTGTGCATGCTCGTCGGGATCGTGGCAGGCGACCTCCTTGCCCGCCGCGTCGCCGGCGAGACCGTGCGGCGCTTCGTCATCGGCATCGCCTACGCGGGGGCGGCCCTCGCCATCGTCAACGGGATCAGCCACCTGCCCGCGACCGCCTAGCGAGCTACAGATCCGCCGGATGCCGTTTGCGAAAGGGGGTTCGCATCAGATACGGGGGCTATAACCCCCGTATCTGCGACCAGCCGGCGGAACTGGTGCTAACCGGCGGAACTGGTGCTAACCGGCGGAACTGGGGCTACCCGGCGGAACTGGGGCCACTCGGCGTGACGTCCGGGGCGCTGTCCGGGCCCACCACATGCGGTTTACTGGTGGCATGCAATCTCCCGCCGAGCAGCGTTCCGTGATCATCCTCGGCTCGACAGGAAGCATCGGACGGCAGGCGATCGACGTCGTCGACGGCGCCCCGCACCGCTTCCGCGTGATGGCGCTCAGCGCGGGGGGCGGCAATCTTGGCTTGCTCGCGCTCCAGGCCGTCCACACGCGGGCCGAAGCGGTGGGAATCGCGGAGGGGAGCGTCGACGAGCTCCGGGATCTCATCGCGGGCGCGTCCGCGGCGGCGGGCATCACGGACTATGCCCCCGAGCTGTTCGTGGGTCCCGAGGCCTCGAGCCGTATCGCCGCGTGGAGCGGTGCGAGCGGCCCAGCCGACGTCGTCCTCAACGGGATCACGGGGAGCATCGGCCTGGCCCCGACGCTTGCCGCCCTCGCGTCCGGCGCCACGCTGGCCCTCGCGAACAAGGAGAGCCTCATCGTGGGCGGGACCCTCGTGAAGAGCGCGGCGGCCGCCGGCCAGATCGTGCCCGTCGACTCGGAGCACTCCGCGATCGCCCAATGCCTCCGCGCGGGCCGCGCGGACGAGGTGGACCGCCTCATTCTCACGGCCTCGGGCGGCCCGTTCCGGGGCCGCAGTCGCGCCGAGCTCGCCGACGTGACGCCTGAGGAAGCCCTCAACCACCCGACCTGGGACATGGGCAAAGTCGTCACGACGAACTCGGCGACCCTCGTCAACAAGGGCCTCGAACTCATCGAAGCCCACCTCCTGTTCGATGTCCCGCTCGAGGCGATCGACGTCGTCGTCCATCCCCAGTCGGTGGTCCACTCGATGGTGCAGTTCACGGACGGGTCGATCATCGCGCAGGCGTCGCCGCCCGACATGCGCCTACCGATCGCCCTGGGACTCGGCTGGCCCGACCGCGTGGCCCATGCCGCGGAGCCGTGCGACTGGAGCCGAGCCACGGCATGGACGTTCGAACCGCTCGACGCGCGGGCCTTCCCCGCGGTCGAGCTCGCCAAGGATGCGGCGAAGCAGGGGAGCACGTATCCTGCGGTATTCAACGCCGCCAACGAGGAGGCCGTCGAGGCCTTCCACGCGCGCCGCATCGGCTTCCTCGACATCGTCGATACCGTCGAGGCCGTCCTCGCGGAGCATGGAGGATCCTCGGAGATGTCTGTGGAAACCGTCCTGGCCGCCGAGGAATGGGCACGGAAGCGCGCGCACGAGCGTTTGGCTAGCTGAGCCACAAGCTGTAAGGAACCCTGTGAACCCCACCGTCCTCTTCGTCCTGGGCGTCGTCTTCGTCGCCGTGGGCATTGCCGTGTCCATCGCCCTGCACGAGATCGGGCACCTGCTGCCCGCCAAGCTGTTCAACGTCCGCGTGACCCGGTACATGATCGGCTTCGGACCCACCATCTGGTCCACCCGCAAGGGCGAGACCGAATACGGGATCAAGGCGCTTCCGCTGGGCGGCTACGTGCAGATGGTCGGCATGTACCCGCCGAACCGCCGCGACGGTTCCGTCCGGCAGTCCAGCACGGGCATCTTCCAGGGGCTCGCGGAGGCCGCGCGCGATCAGGCGCACGAGGAGGTCCGCCCCGAGGATCACGGGCGGCTGTTCTACCAGCTTCCGGAGTGGAAGAAGATCATCGTCATGCTTGGCGGGCCGGCGATGAACATCATCCTCGGATTCGTGTTCATGGCGATCGTGCTCATGGGCTTCGGCATCCCGCAGCCCACGAACCAGATCGCGAGCGTCTCGGCGTGCATGGTGTCCTCGAACCAGCAGACCGCGGTGGACACGTCGACGTGCACGAAGACTCCGGCAGCCGCGGCCGGTCTCCGGTCCGGCGACACCGTGGTCCGCTTCGACGGGAAGCAGGTCACGGGCTGGGACCAGCTGTCCTCGTGGATCCGGGCGTCGGCCGGAAGGTCGGTCGGCATCACGGTGCAGCGCGATGGCAAGGACGTGGACCTGACCATTAGCCCCGTGCTCAACACGGTGGCCGTCTACGGCGCCGACGGTCAGCCCGCGAAGAACGCCGACGGAAGCTACAGGACCACCGAGTCCGGGTTCGTGGGCATCGGCTCGCGCCAAGCGCTCACGCCGCAGCCGATCACGGCCGTCTTCCCCGCGGTCGGCGAGAACATCGCCCAGGTGACGGGCGTCGTCGTCAATCTGCCGGCGCGCGTCGTCGCGGTGGGCCAGGCCGCTTTCAGCAGCGCCCCGCGCGACCCGAACGGTCCCATGAGCGTCGTGGGAGTGGGGCGGGCGGCCGGCGAGGTCGCCGCGCTCGAGGACGTCCCGCTCTCCGCCCGCATCGCGACACTGTTCGGCATCCTCGCCGGCGTGAACCTCGCGCTCGCCGTGTTCAACCTCGTTCCGCTGCTCCCGCTCGACGGCGGTCACGTGGCCGGCGCGCTGTACGAGGGCGCCCGGCGGCAGATCGCGCGCTGGCGCCGCAGGCCCGACCCGGGCCCGTTCGACATCGCCAAGCTGCTCCCGCTCACGTACGCGGTCGCGAGCGTCCTCCTCGTCATGAGTGCCCTGCTCATCTACGCGGACATCGTGAAGCCGGTGAAGCTGTTCGGCTGAACGTTCCTTGTCCGTGAAGGGATAGGCTGGTGACATGACCGTCTTCGCCGTTGAATACCTCTATGACGCCTCGACCGCCGCGCGCCGCGACGAGGTGCGCGCCGATCACCGCGGCTGGCTCGCGGGCGTCGCCGACCGGGGCCAGCTGCTCGCGAGCGGCCCGTATGACGACGGCTCGGGTGCGCTCCTGCTCTTCAAGGCCGACGACGCCGAGGCGCTCCGGGCGCTCCTCGCCGAGGACCCCTACTCGGTGGCCGGCCTCATCTCCGGCCTGACCTCGACCGCCTGGAGCCCCGTGTCCGGCCTGCTTGCCGCGCACTTCTGAGTCGCTACCCCTTTCGTCCGCAACACCTCGACGCAACACCGTTCGACAAGGAGCTCTCGTGACTTCGGTCAGCCTCGGAATGCCAGCCTCCCCGCCGCCGGTCCTCGCGCCCCGGCGCAAGACCCGGCAGATCCAGGTCGGTTCAGTGGGGGTCGGCTCCGACTTCCCGGTCAGCGTCCAGTCCATGACGACGACGCCGACCACGGACATCAACGCGACCCTCCAGCAGATCGCCGAGCTCACGGCCGCGGGCTGCGACATCGTCCGCGTCGCGTGCCCGTCCGCGGACGACGCCGAGGCCCTCCCGATCATCGCGAAGAAGTCGCAGATCCCGGTCATCGCGGATATCCACTTCCAGCCGAAGTACGTGTTCGCCGCGATTGAGGCCGGGTGCGCGGCCGTGCGCGTCAACCCGGGCAACATCCGCAAGTTCGACGACCAGGTCAAGGAGATCGCGCAGGCCGCGAAGGATCACGGGACGTCGCTCCGGATCGGCGTCAACGCGGGCTCGCTCGACGCGCGGCTCCTCCAGAAGTACGGCAAGGCGACGCCCGAGGCTCTCGTCGAGAGTGCCGTGTGGGAGGCGAGCCTCTTCGAGGAGCACGACTTCCACGACTTCAAGATCTCGGTCAAGCACAACGACCCGGTCGTCATGGTCCGCGCGTACGAGCTCCTCGCCGAGCGCGGCGACTGGCCCCTCCACCTCGGGGTGACCGAGGCGGGCCCCGCCTTCCAGGGCACCATCAAGTCCGCGACGGCGTTCGGTGCCCTCCTCTCGAAGGGGATCGGCGACACCATCCGGGTCTCCCTCTCGGCGCCGCCCGTCGAGGAGGTCAAGGTGGGCATCCAGATCCTGCAGTCGCTCAACCTCCGCCCGCGCCGCCTTGAGATCGTCTCGTGCCCCTCGTGCGGCCGCGCCCAGGTTGATGTGTACAAGCTCGCCGACGAGGTCACGGCGGGCCTCGACGGCATGACGTTCCCGCTCCGCGTCGCGGTCATGGGCTGCGTGGTGAACGGACCGGGGGAGGCCCGCGAGGCTGACCTCGGTGTGGCCTCCGGCAACGGCAAGGGCCAGATTTTTGTGAAGGGCGAAGTCATCAAGACGGTGCCCGAGAGCGAGATCGTCGAGACTCTTATCGAAGAGGCGATGAAGATCGCCGAGGAGATGGGGGAGGCCGATGGCGAAGATGCTGCAGCGGGCGGCCCCGTGGTCACCGTCTCGTAGTCGCAGAACCTCAATCCGCACGCTTGGGCACGAGGACACCCTCGTGCTCTGCGAACTCGCGGCCGCCGACCCCGTGGCGAACGTGTTCATCGCCTCGCACGTGCTCGCCACGGGCACGGCGGCGCCGACCCCGAGCGGTGCCGAGATCCTCGGCGCGTTCGACGGCGACGGGCGGCTCACGGGCGCGTGCTGGCTCGGCGCGAACATCGTCCCGGTCGGAATGACGGCCGACGACGCGCCCGCCTTCGCCGATGCCGTGCGCTCCGCCGATCGCCGCTTCGCCTCGATCTTCGGGCCAGCCGAGGCGACTCTCGCCCTCTACAACGGCATCGGTGGTCGGCGCGCGCGTGACGTGCGCGCCGTCCAGCCGCTCATGGCGATCGACGGCGGCCCCGCCGTCCGCCCGGATCCGCTCGTCCGCGTCACGACCCTCGACGACTTCGAGGTCCTCGCGCCCGCGTGCGTCGCGATGTTCGAGGAGGAAGTGGGTTATTCGCCGGTCGTGGGCGGAAGCGACAACTACTACCGCCGCGTCCGCCAGCTCATCCAGCAGGGCCATTCGATGGCACGGTTCGGAGAGGACCGCGAGGTGCTGTTCAAGGCCGAGCTCGGCGCGGTTTCGTCGGCCGCGACCCAGGTGCAGGGCGTGTGGGTCAACCCCGCCCACCGCGGCCTCGGCCTGAGCCACGGCGGGATGGCCGCCGTCGTCGGCTTCGCACGCAAGCTCGCGCCCGTGGTGAGCCTGTATGTCAACGACTACAACCACCGGGCCAAGGCGTGCTACGAGCGCGTGGGCTTCGAGCGCGTGGGGACTTTCGCCACGGTGCTGTTCTGAAGGACCCGCGCTGTTCTGAGGGACCCGCGCTGTTCTGAGGGGCTCAGGGGGCTCCGGACTGACGCCCGGGCAGCGGCTCCGTCAGGTGGCGCTGGATGGCGGGCGCGAGGAGCTGCTCCGCCTCCTCTGAGGGGAGGGACGCGAGGGGCTCGAGCTTCACGATGTAGCGCGCGATCATGAACCCCACGACCTGGGTCGCCGCCATGGATGCGCGGAGTTCGCGCTCGGCGTCGTCCCCCGGGAGGCCCTCTGCGACGCGCGCGAGGATCCGCCGTCGCACGACGTCGGCCAGGAGCCTCGAGCGCGACGTCGAGCTGATGGTCGCGCGGAAGAAGGCCGCGAGCGCGTGGCGCTGCGGGCCCTCCCACAGCCGAACGATCGCGTGCGCCACGAAGCGCCCGCGCTCCGCGAGGTCGCGCCCTTCGACGCCGTCGAGGATCACCTGCGGGTCGATCGGCAGCGCGACCGAGGCGGCGAAGAGGTCTTCCTTACCGGCGAAGTAATGGTGGACGAGGGCTGCGTCCACGCCCGCCTCACGCGCGATCTGGCGCAGGCTCACGCCGTCGTACCCGTCGTCCGCGAAGAGGCGCGTCGCAGTGGCGACGATCTTCGCGCGGCGGTCGGACGCGCCGGGCGGGCGGGCCATCATGGTGCGCTCGTCATGACGACTTCCGGCGCAGCGTGAGCGAGGCGAGGATGAGCACGCCGAGGAGAATGGCCGCCATGATCCAGAGATCGAGCCACATCTCGCTCGTCGGGTTGGTGTTCGCGGTGATCTCCTGGAGCGCCTTGACCGAATACGTGAGCGGCATCCAGTCCGAGATCGCGTGGAAGACGTCGTTCATCCGGTCGCGTGCCACGAACAGCCCACAGAGCAGGATCTGCGGGATGACCACGACCGGCATGAACTGCACCGCCTGGAATTCTGTCCGCGCGAAGGCGCTGCAGAAGAGGCCCAGAGACACGCCCAGGACGGCGTTGACCACCGCGACGAGCACCACGAGCCCGCCGTACCCCTTGATGTCGAGGTTGAACACCCAGTAGGCCACCGTCGTCGCGATGACGGACTGGAGCGCCGCCATGATCGAGAACGCGATCCCGTAGCCGAACAGGAGGTCAGCCTTGTGGATGGGCGTGGTCATGAGCCGCTCGAGCGTCCCCGAGGTGCGCTCGCGGAGCATCGTGATGGAGGTGATGAGGAACATGATCACGAACGGGAAGATGGCGAGCATGATCGGCCCGATGCGGTTGAACGTGTGCGGGACCCCGGGCGGGAGGGTCTCGTTCTCGAAGAGCCAGTAGACGACCGCGAGGAGCAGCGAGGGGACCACGAGGATCAGAGCGATGCTGCGCTCGTCGTGCCGGAGCTGGTTGAGAACCCGTGCCGTCGTGGCCCAGAGCATCCGGAGGTTCATGCCACACTCTCCTCTCGCGGAGTTCCCGACTGGATGAGACCCAGGAAGGCCTGTTCGAGGTCCTGGCTCCTGCCGCGCTCGCGCAGTTCGTCGGGGGTCATCTGGCCCACGAGGGCGCCTTCGCGGAGAAGGAGGAGCGAGTCGCAGCGGCTCGCCTCCTCCATGACATGGCTCGAGACGAGGAGCGTCGTGCCATGATCGGCGAGGGCGCGGAAGCGCTCCCACAGATCGACGCGGAGCACTGGGTCGAGGCCCACGGTTGGTTCGTCGAGGACGAGCAGTCTGGGCTCACCGACGAGCGCGCACGCGAGCGACACGCGGCTGAACTGCCCTCCTGAGAGATCCACGGCCTTGCGCTTTTCGAGCCCCGAGAGGCCGACGGCGTCGACCGCCTCGCGTGCGGCGGTGCGGCTCTTGCCGTGCAGCGCCGCGAAATAGCGCACGTTGTCGAGAACGGTCAGGTCGTTGTAGACCGCCGCGTTCTGCGTCATGTAGCCGATCTCGGGGCGCAGCGAGGTGGTGCCTGCCGGGCGGCCCAGGACCCCGAGGGTCCCTGAGGCGATGCGCTGGACGCCCATGATCGTGCGCATGAGGGTGCTCTTGCCGCTCCCGGACGGGCCGAGGAGCCCCGTGACGCGCCCCGCGGGAACGGAGAAGCTGATTCCGCGGAGCACCTCCATGCGGCGAAGCTTGACGACGAGCCCGTCAGCTTCGATGGCCGCGGCGGGACGGTCGGCCAGGTCTCTGTGGGGTGGGACTGGTGGGACTGCGACGTGGGACATGAGATCGACTCCCAGTTGATTCACCGTTTGGTAATTCACCACTTGATGAATTCAGGGTAGGGCGGAGGGGTATGTCCGTCAATGCCCGCGCGAGGGTCGCGTCCAGGCTGGGATACATTGGTAGCTGACCTTTTCCTGCCCACACGCCAGACCGGCCCAGCCCAGAACGGATGCCCGCGTGGCCCTGCGACTCTCCACTCTGTTCCTGCGAACCCTCCGCGAGGACCCGGCCGACGCCGAGGTGGCCAGCCACAGGCTGCTCGTCCGCGCCGGCTACATCCGCCGTGCCGCGCCGGGCATCTACACGTGGCTCCCGCTCGGCCTGGCCGTGCTGGGCAAGGTCGAGCGGATCATCCGCGAGGAGATGGCCGCGATCGGCTCCCAGGAGGTGCATTTCCCGGCGCTCCTGCCCAAGGAGCCCTACGAGGCGACCAACCGGTGGACCGAGTACGGCGAGGGCATCTTCCGGCTCAAGGACCGCAAGGAAGCGGACTACCTCCTCGCGCCGACGCACGAGGAGATGTTCACGCTCCTCGTCAAGGACCTGTACTCGTCCTACAAGGACCTGCCCTTGAGCCTCTACCAGATCCAGAACAAGTACCGCGACGAGGCGCGCCCCCGCGCGGGCCTCCTGCGCGGCCGCGAGTTCATCATGAAGGACTCCTACTCGTTCGACGTCGACGACGAGGGCCTCGACGCGAGCTACGCCGCGCACCGTACCGCCTACCTGCGGATCTTCGAGCGCCTCGGCCTCGAGGTCATCCCGGTCAAGGCGACCGCCGGCGCGATGGGCGGCTCGAAGAGCGAGGAGTTCCTCCACCCGACCGAGATCGGCGAGGACACGTTCGTGCGCTCGCCGGGCGGCTACGCGGCCAACGTCGAGGCCGTCACGACGGTCGTGCCCCGCGCGATCGACTACACGAACGCGCCGGCCGCCCAGGTCCTCGACACCCCCGATACCCCCACGATCGAGACGCTGGTCGAGGCATCGCAGACCATCTTCCCGAACGCCGAGCGCGAGTGGACGGCCGCGGACACCCTCAAGAACGTCGTGCTCACCGTCACGCTCCCCACCGGGGAGAAGCAGCTCGTGGTCATCGGGGTGCCCGGCGATCGCGCCGTTGACCTCAAGCGCGTCGAGGCGAACCTGGGCGCGTTCCTGCCGATCGCGGGCGAGATTGGCCTCGAGGCCGCGAACGACGACGAGCTCAAGTCCCAGCCCCTTGTCGTCAAGGGCTATCTCGGCCCGGGCCTCGACCCGGACGACGCGCTCTTGGGCCTTGACGGCAAGTCGGGGCTCCTCTACCTCGTGGACCCCCGTGTGGTCTCCGGCAGCTCGTGGATCACGGGCGCCAACCAGCCGGGCAAGCACGTGTACGGACTCGTGGCCGGCCGCGACTTCGGGTGGGACGGCGTCATCGAGTGCACCGAGGTGCGCGCGGGCGACGAGTCCCCCGACGGCTCGGGCCCGCTCGAGACGGCCCGCGGCATCGAGATGGGACACATCTTCCAGCTCGGCCGCAAGTACGCTGAGGCCCTCGAGCTCAAGGTGCTCGACGCGAACGGCAAGCAGGTCACGGTGACCATGGGCTCGTACGGCATTGGCGTCACGCGCGCCGTCGCGGCCCTCGCCGAGTCGAACCACGACGAGCGGGGGCTCATCTGGCCGCGCGCCGTCGCGCCCGCGGACGTCCACGTGGTCGCCGTCGGCCGCGGCGAGGAGATCTTCGCGGAGGCCGAGCGCCTCACCGCCGAGCTCGAGGCGCACGGCCTCACGGTCATGCTCGACGACCGCCCGAAGACGTCCCCCGGAGTCAAGTTCGGCGACGCCGAGCTCATCGGCGTCCCGACGATCGTCGCGGTCGGCAGGGGCTTCGCGACCGGCACGCTCGAGGTCAAGGACCGCCGCTCCGGCACGGCCGAGGACGTCCCGGTCGCCGATGTCGTGGACAAGGTCGTGCGCGCCGTCCGCGGCGAATAGCGCGGCGAGCAGCGAGTGGCGTCCGGGCTCGAGTCCGTCGATCTCCTCACCGTTATCCTCGTGGTCCTCGCGGGCTTCTGCGCCGGCTGGGTCGACGCCGTGGTGGGCGGGGGAGGGCTCATCCAGCTCCCCGCGCTGCTCGCCCTGCCCGGCATGACCCCCGTGCATGCGCTCGCGACCAACAAGATGGGCTCGGTCTTCGGTACGACCACGAGCGCCGCCACGTACGCGCGGCGCGTGCGCCCGGACCTCCGCACAGCCATCCCGATGGCCATCGTGGCGTTGGCCGGCGCGTTCGGCGGGGCTGCGCTCGCGTCAGCGTTGCCGGCCCGCGTCTTCAAGCCGATCATCCTCGCGGCCATCATCGCCGTCGCGATCTTCACGGTCCTCAAGCCGCAGCTCGGCCAGTACACCGAGCTGCGGCTCAAGGGGCGGCGCCACTTCGCGGCCGCGTGCGGCCTCGGCGCGGTGATCGGGTTCTACGACGGCCTGATTGGTCCGGGTACCGGCTCGTTCCTCGTGATCGCCCTCGTGTCCGGCATGGGCTATGCGTTCCTCGAGGCGAGCGCGAAGGCCAAGATCGTCAACATGGCCACTAACATCGGGGCGCTCCTGCTGTTTGCCCCGAGCGGCGCGCTCCTCTGGGGCCTCGGGCTAGTGCTCGGCGCCGCGAACATGGCCGGCGGGTACGTGGGCGCCCGGATGGCCGTCTCGCGCGGGAACAGGTTCATCCGGTGGGTGTTCCTCGCCGTCGTCGCGGCCCTCGCCGTCAAACTCGGCATCGACGTCTGGAACGAGAACTTCGCCTAGCCGACCCTGAGCCACGGGACGCCGCGGGCGTACCATGCAGCCATGCTGCGTCCCGAGGACTACACCGCACCGTTGGACCGGGCCGCCGAGCACGCGCGGCGATGGCTGGGCAGCATCCCGTCGAGGCACGTAGGCCCGCGGACGACGGCGGACGAGCTCGCCGAGGCCTTCGGGGGCGAACTTCCGGAGGCTGGCCTCGATCCGGCCGCCACGGTGGACGCCCTCGCGGCAGCGGCCGAGCCGGGACTCATGGCCATGCCGTCGGGGCGCTTCTACGGCTGGGTCATCGGCGGCACCCTCCCGGCCGCGATGGCGGCGGACTGGCTCGTGAGCGCGTGGGACCAGAACACGGGACTCCGCTTTGCGACCCCGGCCGTGGTCGCGGCCGAGGAGGCCGCCGGCCGATGGGTCCTGGATCTGCTCGACCTGCCGAGGGGCGCGGACGTGGGCTTTACGACCGGTGCGAGCATGGCCAACTTCAGCGGGCTCGCCGCCGCGCGGTGGAGGGTCCTCGAACGCGCGGGCTGGGACCTCAACGAGCGCGGACTCTCGGGGGCGCCGCGGATTCGCGTCCTCGTGGGCGCGGAGCGGCACGACACGATCGACATGGGCCTGCGCCTCCTCGGCCTCGGCGCTCCGGAACCGGTCGCCGTCGACGGCCAGGGGCGCATCCGCCCAGACGCCCTCGCCGCGGCGCTCGCGGAAGAAAGGCCGGACGGGGAGCACTCGGGTGACGCCCCCGCCGTCGTCTGTCTCCAGGCCGGCAACCTGCATTCGGGCGCGTTCGACCCGTTCCACGAGGCGATCGCCGTGGCCCGGGCGCGCGGCGCGTGGGTGCACGTCGACGGCGCGTTCGGACTGTGGGCTGCGGCATCCGCTTCGACGAAGCACCTCATGCGCGGTGCCGAAGAAGCGGACTCGTGGGGGACGGACGCGCACAAGAACCTCAACGTGCCCTACGACTGCGGCATCGTGGTGTGCCGTGACATCGTCGCGCTGCGGCACGCGCTGGGCCTCCACGCCGACTACCTCGTCCACGACGCCCACGGCGACCACGGCCCCGGCGACCCGTTCGAGAAGGTCCCCGAGCTCTCCCGCCGGGCCCGAGGCGTTCCGGTGTGGGCCGCGCTCCGCTCGCTCGGACGCTCCGGCGTCGACGCCCTCGTCGCGGGCCTCGCGGAGCACGCGGCGGAGCTCGCGCGTCGCGTCGGCGAGCTTCCCGGGGCGGAGGTGCTCAACGACGTCGTGTTCAGCCAGGTCACGCTCGCGTTCGGTTCCGACGCGCGCACGGCCGCCGTCGCAGACTTCCTGGCTCGCGACGGGCGCGTGTGGATGAGCGGCTCGCGCTGGCACGGCCGCGTGGTGCTGCGCATCTCGGTGGCCAACTGGTCCTCCGACGCGGAGGACGCAGAGGTGTCCGTCGCGGCGATCCGGGACGCGCTCGCGGCGACGCAAGGCCTCTGACTGAGAGGCCGCGTCCGGCTAGTCGAGCCGCTTGAGCTCGCGCACGTCGGGCAGGCCCGGGAGGAGCCGCGAGCACAGGGCGCTTGCGACCCACAGGGACCGCTCGAGGTCGCCCCGATGGCCCGGCTTGCCCGCGTACCACAGCGCGTTCTCGACCTCGCGGAGCACGGCCCATTCGCGGGCCGCCTCGGGGTCGAGGCCCGCCGTCTCGGCGAGGTCGCGGCAGCGCTCGAGGAGCGCTCGGGGCGCGTCGGCGTGCCGCAGCTCGGGAAGGCGGTTCCACAGCATGGGGGCCACGGCGAACTCGGCCTCGCCGACGGCCGCCTGCGGATCGATCGCGCGGAAGCCCGCGCCGCCACCACTGCCGTCGGAGCCGGTCGCGCCGAG
>NZ_JBKZWT010000560.1:0-1138 GCF_047759905.1 Sinomonas sp. G460-2
GCGGCTTGGGCCCCGGAGCCGCTCCGCGAGCCGAGACCCGCCGGGGCCGTGCTCGATCCGGTCCGTTCGTGGGCACCGGACGAGCGCCGGCTCGATCCGGAGCTTGCCGGCCTGCGCGTCGACCACGGCAATCGTCCGGAGCCTCCGCCCTCCCGAAGCTCGATCCAGGTGGAGGACGGCCCCGAGGGCGCTCCCGGCTTGGAGAGCGGTGGCGTCCGGGGACAATCCCGCGAGCGCGCCGAGCGCCGCGAGCCGCGCGCCCACAGCCTCGGCCGAGTTGGCGTGAATCGTCCCGGCGCCGCTGTGCCCCGTGTTGAGCGCGGCGAGGAGTTCCCGGACCTCCGCCCCGCGGCACTCGCCGACCACGAGACGATCCGGCCGCATACGAAGGGCCTGCCGGACGAGATCCGCAAGATCGACCGATCCGCTGCCCTCCACGTTGGTGTGCCGCGCCTCGAGACCTACCACGTGGCCGTGGTCGGGGTTGAGCTCGGCGGCGTCCTCGACCAGGACTAGCCGTTCGGAGGGACGTGAGAGGCCGAGCAGTGTGCTGAGCAGGGTTGTCTTCCCTGAGCCCGTCGCTCCGCTGATGAGGTAGCTGATCCCCCGGTCCACGATCGCCTCGAGCACTTCCCGCTGCTCGGGCAGGACCGTTCCGAGCCTTTCCAGCTCGTCGAGACCGAAGACTCGTTCCCGACGGATGCGCACGGAGAGCAGGGTTCCGCGCGCCGAGATGGGTGGGAGCACGGCATGGACCCGATAACCCCCGGCAAGGCGCACATCAACGCACGGGCTGCTGTCGTCGAGCCGGCGCCCGCCGGCCGCCACGAGCCTCACCGCGAGCGCCCGCACGGCCTCCTCGGACGCGAATTCGACGACGGAGCGTTCGAGGCCCTGCCCGCCCTCGTACCAGACGTCGCGAGGGCCGTTGACGAAGATGTCCGTCACCTCGGGGTCCTTGGCGAGAGACTGAAGGGGCCCGAGGCCGCTCAGCTCGGCCGTGATGAGTTCGACGGCGGCCAGGGTGCCGGCCGTCCCGAGGAGCCTGCCGCTCCCCTGGACGGCGGCCGCGATGCGCGCTGGCGTCACTGCTCCCGGCTCCGAGAGCACCCGCTGACGGACGGAGTCGAGGAGGCCC
>NZ_JBKZWT010000561.1:0-1121 GCF_047759905.1 Sinomonas sp. G460-2
CGCGGAGGGGACCCGCACGCCGAGGTTCTCGGCGATGACTCCCACGCGGAGGCCCCCTCCGGCGACCATGTTGAGGATGCTGAGCGCAGTGGTCGAGAGGCCGGTCACGCCGTCGAGGCGGCGGGACACGTAGACGGCGAGGCGCAGGGTGGTCCGATAGCGATCGGCAAGGTCCGCGAGCTCCTGATCGTTCATACTTAGGAATCCTAAATGTTAGGTACCCTAACGACAATCCCTTGAGAGCGAACTCACACCGTCTGGGCCTTTACCATGAGGGGGTGAGGCTCCTTCTCATCCGCCACGGCCAGACGCCGTCCAACGTGATCCGAGCCCTCGACACCGGGGCTCCCGGACCGGGACTGACCGAACTCGGGCTCCAGCAGGCCGCGGCCCTCGTCGCGGCGCTCGCGAGTGAACAGATCGGCGCCCTCTTCGCCTCGAACCTCCACCGCGCCCAGCTCACGGCCGCTCCCCTCGCCGACGCGCTCGGGCTCGAGGTGGCCGTCCGCGAGGGCCTGCGCGAGATCGCGGCCGGATGCCTCGAGATGCGCTCGGATGCCGAGTCCATCGTCGCGTACCACGGGGTGCTCGAGGCCTGGATGCGCGGTCATCACGACGCACGGCTCGACGGCGGCGAGGCGTGCTCCGACGTCTACGCGCGGTTCAACGCCGTCATCGAAGAGGCGGAGGCGGTGGCCGCGGAGCTCGCCGCGTTGCGTGCCGAGACGCCCCGAGCGGTGGTCGCGATCGTGAGCCACGGGGCCATGATCCGGGCCTGGTGCGGGCGCCACGCCGTGAATCTGGGGGCGGACTTCGCGGCCGCCCAGAACCTCGCGAACACCGGAATCGTGGTGCTCACGGGCTCGTCCGCAGAGGGCTGGACGGTCGAGACGTGGGAGGGTTCAGCGATTGTGTGACGCACCTCGTCGCCGCATGCGACAGAATTGACCTGTGGTCTCACGCACTCGCACGATCGTCCTCAGCGGCGTCGGCGTCCTCGCGGCGGGCGGAATCGTCGCGGCCGTGATCGGGCTCTCGTCGCAGGGCGGCACACCGTCGCCCTCGCCGTCGGTCTCGACGTCGGCGTCCTCGTCGGCGACGCCGTCCACGTCCGCCACCCC
>NZ_JBKZWT010000562.1:0-1096 GCF_047759905.1 Sinomonas sp. G460-2
TCGGTGGCTGTGGTGCCGTTGGCGATGGCCTCGATGTAGCCGGTCAGGTCTGTGGGCCGCAGGACCCAGATGCCTCCGTGCGGGGGGAGGTAGAAGACGGCGAACGAGCGGGCTTCGGGGTCGTCCTCCCAGACGGGGACGACGGCGACGGCGGCGCCGGTGTCGACGTTGATCCACTGGGCGCGGGGCCGGGGCTGGTCCTTGTCGTAGACGCTCGGGTCCAGAAAAGGTGCGGTGCCCTCGCCCCACTTCTCCTCGAACCTCTCGTGGAACACCGGGAACAGGGTGTTGTCGTATCGGCGCCACCCGCCGCGTACAGAATTCACTGCTCATCCTCCTTGCACGGTTCCCGGGTCAGGGGAACCACCAGCGGAACAGGGTCCGCAGGATCTCCGGATCGTCGACAACGGACCAGCCGGGCCGGGACGGCGCGACCCGCGAAGGGAAGTCCGCCCACAGCAGGGAGGTCGCCTCGGCCCGGCGCAGCGCCTGGTCGTAGGCCGCCCGCCGGTCGCGGCGGCCCAGAACCGAGTACGCCTCGAGCACCTCGCGCAGCCGCTCCGGATCGGCGCCCTCCCCGGCCTGCCCGTCCGGATGGAGTTCGCGGACAAGGCGACGGAAGGCCCGGCGGATCTCCTCGTCGGTGGCCGCGCGGTCGACTCCGAGCACAGAGTAGAAGTCAGCGGAACGCATCGCTGCCTCGCCGGAGTATGGCCTGCTGCCCTGGCCGGACCCGCGGTCCGGCCAGGGCAGCGAAGGTTCAGGCGGCGATCTCCTTCTTCTCCTTCTTCGTGGTGACGCTGATCTTGCGCGGCTTCGCCTGCTCGGCGACCGGGATGCGCAAGGTCAGGACCCCGTCGGCATAATCGGCACTGACCTTCGACGTATCCAGCGCATCGCCCAGGATCAGCTCACGCCCGAACGTGCCCTCGGGGCGCTCGGCGGCGACGGCCTCGGCCTCGTCCGGGCGATGAGAGCGCCGCTGCGCCCGGACTGTCAGGACGTTGCGCTCGACGTCGACATCGATCGTGTCCGGGTCCACCCCCGGAAGGTCGAACTCGACCACGAACTCCCCGTCCTGGCGCCAGGCCTCCAT
>NZ_JBKZWT010000563.1:0-1095 GCF_047759905.1 Sinomonas sp. G460-2
GCCGCCGGTCGGCTTGAGCCCGTCGTTGGGGTTGTCGATGTTCGTGCTCGCCCCGGACGGCGAATCCGTCTGCGCGTAGGCGGGAAGCACTCCGCGGGACGGCGTGGGCTCGAACGGGATCCAGCCGAGCCCCTCGAAGTAGAGCTCGGGCCACGCGTGGGCGTCGCGCGCGTCGACCTGGTACTCGGGAAGCGACCCGACGCCCGCGACCGCGACCGTCCCACCCGTCGGATGCCCGGGAGCGAAGCCCACGGCGATACGGCTCGGGATGCCCACGAGGCGGGCCATGACGGCCATCGCCGCGGAGAAGTGGATGCAGTAGCCCGACTTCTTCTCGAGGAACTTCTCGAGGACGTCCATGCCCGTGCCGTCGTAGCCGTCCTGGACGGGGGCCTGCTCCGAGTAGGTGAAGGTCCGGAGGTAGGCCTGGATGGCGAGGGCCTTCGCGTACTGCGACGCCGCGCCCTTGGTGACGCTCTCCGCCGTCGTGCGCACGAGGTTCGGCACACCGCCGGGGACGTTCGAGGTCTCGCGGCCGATCCCGCGCGGGCCGGAGCGCGCGGCGTCGAGCTGCGCCGCGGTCACGTTCGGCATGACGGAGCGGACCACGTAGTTCTGCTCGAGGCTTCCGCCCGGCTCGCCCTTGATGCTGAGGTTGAACGGGTCCCAGCCGAAGCGACCCTCGACGCCGGTGACCGCCGTTGGCGCATAGGGGGCCGGAAGGTAGGGGCTCGTGAAGTTGCCGGTTGAGATGACGGTCGTCGTCGCGGTGAGCGCGGCGGTCTGCGCCGTGCTCGGGGTGATGGCGTCGAGCGAATAGTGGCGCTGGTCGTCGCGGTTGTCCGGACCCCACGTGCTGCCGTCGAACGAATCGACGGTGACGGTCTGGAGGTACACGGGTTGGGTCGAGTCGGTCGCGTAGTGGATGATCCCGACGCCCTGCGCACTGCGGAGGTCGCTGCCCAGGCTGATGAACGGATTGAGGCCCACGTTCTGGCCGAAGTACTTGAGCCGTGAGCCCTCGGGGAAACTCCCTCGGTCGAAGCCGGGCACGAGCGCGGGGATCACGAGCGCGCCCACGACGATCGCGGCGAC
>NZ_JBKZWT010000564.1:0-1087 GCF_047759905.1 Sinomonas sp. G460-2
GCTCGCGGGGGGCAGAGGGCTGGGCTGGCGGGAACCGGGAACGCTCATGGCTCCACCATAGTGCGAGGGGCGGAACTGCTCACAGCAGTTCCGCCCCTCGCGAAGTCCTCAGCGCTCCACGCGCGAGTACCCCTTTTGGCCCGAGCGTCAGCTCACGCTCGCGCCGACCAGGTTGCGCGTGCCGCCGACGAGCGAGATCGGCTGTTTGCTGCCCGTGGGCGGGATGTAGAGCACCACGGACTCGAGGAAGCGGAGCGTCATCGAGGTCTTGGCCTCCTTGCCGCCCGCGAGCGCCGCCGCATCGTCGTTCACCGTGAGCTTGTCGCCCGAGGCCTTCGGCGTTCCGGTGATCGTGAACTCGAGCGGCGCGACGAGGATGGCCCCGCCGTCGGCCGTGCGGTAGGCCGCCGCGTCGTTGCCCGTCGTGTTGTGGGCGAACTTCATGTCGCCGTTGGGGGTCGACTTGATGATGTCCTGCTCGTAGCCGACCGTGTCCTTGATGTACGCGTTGTCGGGGATCTTGTCCTTCCACCCGTCCCCGCCCGAGAGCCGGTCGCTGAGGCCGTGCAGCGCGTCGATGGGCGAGAACGCGAGGCCGGTCTTGAAGTCGAGCGCAATCTGCTGCGCGCCGGCCTTGAGGGCGTTCGGGAACGTTGAGCCCGGCAGGAGCGGGGCGGCCTCGACGAGCCGGTAGTTGGCGCGCGCGTTGTCCTGGCGGAGCGTCAGGATCTGGGGAGTCGCGTTGCCCTCGCCCTTCGTCACGGCCATGACGGTACGCGGCCACGTGCGCTGGGTCGGCACGACGCTCGTGAGGAGCCGCGTTCCGCGGACCGGGCTCAGGGCGGCCATCGTCGCGACGGACGCGCGAATCTTGTAGTTCTGCGTCCTCGCCTGCAGCGCCGATTCCGCGACGCGCGGCTCGAGCTGCTTCGGGTCCTTGGCCTGATCCCCCGCCGCGACGGCCGTGCCGACCTGGTCGAGGATCCGCTGGAGCTGTTCGTCGATGAGCACCTTGTCCTGGGGCGCCGGCGCCGAGGCGGAGTCCGAAGGACTCGCCGACGGGCTCGGGGGCGTCGTGGCGTGGGCC
>NZ_JBKZWT010000565.1:0-1079 GCF_047759905.1 Sinomonas sp. G460-2
GCGATGCGCCGGCCCAGCCACGCGCGGTAGTCCTTCGGGGCGTACGCGCCCTGCCCGTAGAGGCGCCGATAGCGGCCCACGAGCTCCGGGTGGTCGCGCGCGAGCCACTGCATGAACCATTCCTTCGTCCCGGGCCGCAGGTGGAGCGCCCCCGCGGTGACGCCGCTCGCGCCGGCCGACGCGAGCGCACCGAAGAGCGCGTCGAGCTGCTCCTCGCCGTCGGTGAGCCACGGCAGGATCGGCATGGCCATGACACCGCACGGCATCCCGGCATCGCGCAGCTTGGCGATGAGGGCGAGCCGCGCCGACGGCGTGGGCGTCCCGGGCTCGACGACCGCCTGGAGCTCGGGGTCGAGCATCGCGAGCGATACCCCCGCGCCGACGGGGACCTGAGCTGCCGCCGACTTCAGGAGCGGAAGGTCGCGGGCGAGCAGAGTCCCCTTCGTGAGGATCGAGAACGGCGTCCCCGAATCGGCGAGGGCCCGGATGATGCCGGGCATGAGGGCGTAGCGGCCCTCGGCACGCTGGTACGGGTCCGTGTTCGTGCCGAGGGCCACGTGCTCGCGCCGCCACGAGGGCCGCGCGAGCTCTGCCCTCAGGACTTCGGCGACGTTGACCTTGACCACCAGCTGCCGGTCGAAGTCGAGGCCCGCGTCGAGGTCCAGGTAGGTGTGGGTGCCGCGTGCGAAGCAGTACACGCACGCGTGGCTGCACCCCCGGTAGGGATTGATCGTCCATCGGAAAGGCATGGAGGACGCCGGTGGCACCTTGTTGAGCGCCGATCTCGCGGCGACCTCATGGAAGGTGATTCCCTGGAACTCCGGCGTCCGGACGGCGCGCAGGAGCCCCGCGAGCGGGATGAGGGGTGGACCCTCGGCTTCAGCTTGCGCCGTCTGCGTGTTCCATCGCATGTCCACTATTCGAATACATGTTCGAAGCGCTGTCAAGGCGCCACACGACCGTGACGGTCGCGCGCACCTCGGCCTCTCCGGCCTCGACGGGGAGGCTCTCGGCCGGCGCCGCGAGGGCGGCCCGCATGAGTGGGACCGGCGGTCCGGGAAGGGACGATGCGGACGCGT
>NZ_JBKZWT010000566.1:0-1066 GCF_047759905.1 Sinomonas sp. G460-2
CGAGCCGCTCGAACTGTGGCGAGCCGCCGCCGTCGTTGGCCTCCGCGCGCAGGGAGGCGTCGAGCGCGTCGAGGCTCGCCTGCCCGGACGGGTCGACGAAGAGCCGGTCGATGAGCCCGAGAGCGTCGTAGCCCGTTGTCCCCTCGCACGCGAACTCCGCGGGGAGGTGCTCTCCGGGCTCGAGGATCTTCTCGATGACCGTGTACGCCCCGCCGGTGAGCTCGCGGAGCCGCCGGAGGTATCCGACGGGGTCGGCGAGGCCATCGGGGTGGTCGATGCGCAGCCCGTCGGCCAGCCCCTCCTCGAACCAGCGGCGCACCTCGGCGTGGGCGTCGTCGAACACTTCGGGGACCTCGACGCGGAGGCCTGCGAGGCTCGTGATCGTGAAAAACCGCCGGTAATTCAGCCGCGTGTCGCCCTCGCGCCACGGGATGAGCTCGTAGTGCTGCCTCGCGGCGACGTCCCGCGGCGTGTCGCCGGGATTCGCGGTCCCGGGCGCGATCGGCAGGGCGAGCCCGCCGAGGTAGAGGCGATCGCCCTCCACGCGCAGGCCGTCGAGGTCTGCCTCGGATCCCAGGAGCGGAAGGAGCAGCTTGCCGCCCCCGGCCGGCCAGTCGACGTCGAACGCGTCGGCGTGCGGCGACGCCGGGCCCTCGCGCAGGAGGGACCACCACCAAGGATTCTGCTCGGGTTCGGCGACGCCGAGGTGGTTGGGCACGATGTCGATGATCACGCCCATCCCGAGACCGTGCGCGGCCGCGGCCAGACGCTTGAGGGCCTCGGGACCGCCCCGCTCCGGGTCAACCCGTGTGGGGTCCGCGACGTCGTAACCGTGCTCGGATCCGCGGACCGCTGTCAGGACGGGCGAGAGATAGACCCACCCCACGCCCAGCCGGCGGAGATAGGGAACGGCGCGCGCGGCGTCGTCGAGCGTGAAGCCCGAACGGATCTGGAGTCGGTACGTCGACGACGGACTGCGCATATCAGGTTCTGCCCCTCCTGACGGTTGGTGACTGCCGCCTCGCCCCGAGCGGCGGTGTGCGGTGCGACTGCGGGCGAGATGGGC
>NZ_JBKZWT010000567.1:0-1057 GCF_047759905.1 Sinomonas sp. G460-2
GGCCTGCGTGGTCCGTGCGATCGAGGACCCGCTGCTCGGCCCCGTGATCTCGTTCGGCCTCGCGGGAGACGCGGTGGCGCTGCTCGACGATTGGGCCCACCGCGTCCCGCCGCTCACCACACAGGACGTGCGGGACCTCGTGCGGGCGCCACGGGCTGCGGAGAAGCTCCTCGGCTACGAGGGCCTGCCCGCCCTCGACGTCGCCGCGATCGAGGACCTCGTGGGCCGCGTGTCGATCCTCAAGGACCGCCACCCCGAGGTCTCGGTGCTCGAACTCAAGCCCGTCGTGGTGAGCGAGCGGGGGCTCACCGTCCTGCACGCCGACGTCTGGCTCGGCAACGCCGAGCACCGTACGGACAGCGCCCGCAGGGCGATGTCGCAGCAGTGAGCCGACTGCCGCGCGGCCCGTCTGGGAGAATAGTCCGCATGAGCCAATCGCCGTCACCCCACGGACCGATGCCTGCAGCCGCGACCCCGAGGACCCTCACCGCCGACCTTGAGCGCACGGGGTTCTATCCGCCGCTCGTCGCCGACGTGGTCGACGACGCCCTCGACGGCTCGGTGCCCTTGGCCCATCTCGTGCACCTCGAGACGCATTTCGAGCGGGCCGAGGTCCGGCGCCACGTGACCGTGCTCGCGCTCACGGAGGAGCTGCTCGTCGTGACTCACGTCGACGAGGCCCCGCTCGAATCCGACCCGCAGCGCATCACCGCGCAGGTCTCCACGGAGTCGGTCCCGCTCGCGCAGATCGCCACGGTCGTGCTCAGCTACGTCTTCGCCGAGCCCGCCGCCTACGAGCCCGGCGACCCGGTCCGCGAGGTCACGCTGTCCCTCGCGTGGTCCGGTGGCCAGCGGCTCGATCTCCTCCCGGCGTCGTGCGGGGACCCGAACTGCGAGGCGGACCACGGGTACACGGGGTCCATGGCCCAGGAGGATCTCGTGCTGCGGATCAGTTCCGAGGCCGACGGCCCGGAGGCAGTGACGGCCGCGAAGCACTTCGCACGCCTCCTGAGGGCTGCGAACGCCGCGGGCCCGGCAGGGCTCACGCCGCCCAGTA
>NZ_JBKZWT010000568.1:0-1044 GCF_047759905.1 Sinomonas sp. G460-2
CTGTTGGCAGAATCACCTGAGTGAGTCTGCACAAGAGCGAGTTCGACGGCGACGGCGCCACCCCGTTCGTCGAGCTCGACCGTGTCCGCTGGTCGCAGCTGGCGAACCGCATGGAGCAGCCCCTCAACCAAGAGGACATCGACCGCCTCCGCGGCCTGGGCGATCCCCTCGACCTGCGCGAGATCCGCGACGTCTACCTCCCGCTGAGCCGCCTGCTCGCGCTCTATGTCGAGGCCTCGGGCGAGCTCCACTCGGCGACATCGACCTTCCTCGGCGAGCAGACCCAGCGCACGCCGTTCGTGATCGGCGTGGCCGGCTCGGTCGCGGTGGGCAAGTCCACGATCGCCCGCGTGCTGCGCGAGATGCTGCGCCGCTGGCCGTCGACGCCGGACGTGCAGCTCGTCACGACGGACGGCTTCCTGTACCCGCTCGCCGAGCTCACGCGACGCGGCCTCCTCGACCGCAAGGGCTTCCCCGAGTCCTACGACCGCCGCGCCCTCCTGCGCTTCGTCGCCGAGATCAAGTCGGGCGCCGAAGAGGTGCGGGCGCCGTGGTACTCGCACCTCACGTACGACATCGTGCCCGGACGCGAGGTCGTGGTGCGCCGGCCCGATGTGCTCATCGTCGAGGGCCTCAACGTCCTCGCGCCGGCCCGCCCGCGCACCGACGGCACCACGGGCCTCGCGCTGAGCGACTTCTTCGACTTCTCGATCTACGTGGACGCGAAGACGAGCTACATCGAGGAGTGGTACGTCCAGCGCTTCCTCAAGCTGCGCTCGGGGGCGTTCGCGCAGCCCGAGAGCTACTTCCACCGCTACGCGTCGCTGTCCGATACTGAGGCGGTGAAGACGGCGCGCGGCATCTGGAAGAGCATCAACGAGCCAAACCTCGTCCAGAACGTCCTGCCCACGCGCGGGCGGGCCCAGCTGGTCCTCACGAAGGATTCCGACCACTCGATCCGGCGAATGCTCCTGCGAAAGGTCTGATCATGGTCGACGGCGCCGAGCGGCTTCCGGGCAGAACCCCAACGCGGCGCGTCGTCAC
>NZ_JBKZWT010000569.1:0-1040 GCF_047759905.1 Sinomonas sp. G460-2
CGGTGGGCCGCCCTCGAGCTGCCGCCGGGCGTCGATGACGCGCGCGTTGAAGTCCGCGACGGCGTCGCGCACCAGCCGCTCGGAGGGGAGCGCGTCGAGCCGAGCGTCGAGCTCGGCATCCTCGACGCGCAGCAGCAGCGCCTTCGGGCCGAGGCCGGTCAGGTGCTCGCGCTGGATGAGGCCCTTGATCCACCAGTCGGGATCGTACGTGCCGCCGAGGCCCGGGATCGGCTTGCCCGCGTACTGGAGGTGATCGAACTCGCCGCGCGCCATCGCGTCGCGGATGAGATAGTCGGCGCGGCGGGCGTAGTCGAACTTCAGGCGCTTCTGGCGCAGTTCCTCGTCGAGCCGCTCCTCGTCGAGCCGCTCCTCGTTGAGCTGGCCGTCGCGACTCGGGCCGCCGCGACTCTGGCCGTCGCGAATCTGGCTGTCGTGACTCGGGCTGTGGCCCGCGGCCCGAAGCTCCGCGGCCCGCTCGAGCCGTTGCTGTCGATCGTCCGGTCCCCGTGCGTTCATCTCTTCCAGTATCCGACGCACGCGCATACTGGATCGCATGGCATGGCCCCAGCGGGACAAGCTTCCGGACAACTACGGCGAGGAGAGCCCCGGCCGGTACGCGAGCCGCGGCGAAGCGGGGCGAGCCCTCGCGGCGGTCCTCCCGGGGATCCTCACGAGCCTCGCTGACGTCCCCTCAGGACCCGCCGGCCACTCCGCCCCGTCTACCCTGCCCCCGCTCGTCCTCGGCCTGAGCCGTGGCGGAGTCGCCGTCGCCGCCGAGGTCGCGCGAGCCCTCCGCCTCCCGTTCGACGTCGTCCCGGCGCGCAAGCTCGGCATCCCCGGCCACGAGGAGGTCGCGTTCGGGGCGATCGCGTCGTGCGACGGCGAGCGCCGCTCCGACGTCGACGCGCTGCTGGTCCGGCGGCTCCTCGCCTCAGGCTTCACGGAAGAAGCGCTCGACCGCATCCGGGAGCGGGAATCGGCCGAGCTCGAGCGGCAGGAGACCCTGTACCTCGGCGGGCGCAGCCAGGGCGCCGGGGGCC
>NZ_JBKZWT010000057.1:0-17289 GCF_047759905.1 Sinomonas sp. G460-2
ACCGGAGCGAGGGCACGGGCCTCGTGGGGCGCGAGGTGGCCCATTCCGGAGTGAGCCTCCGCGGCAACGTCCGCGGCGGTGCCCACGAGCATGAAGCGGCTGGGCCACGCGAGCCGCCGCCCGGCGCAGTCCACTGCGCCGCGGAGCGTGAGCAGAGTGCGCCGCGTGAGCTCCTGGACCGGCGCGGGACCGTAGCTCGGAATGAGCTGCTGAGCCGAGCGCGACGACGTGTGGTAGGCGAGGCTCTGCTCCGCCTCCACGAGGGCCACGCGACACTTTCCAGCGAGTTCGGAGGCGAGGGATAGGCCTGCGATGCCGCCTCCCACGATCAGGACGTCGACGTCGTGGGTGCTGTCCGTTGTGGCCATGCGGCCACCATACCGCGCGCATTCCGGCCCGTCCCGGGCACCGAAACGGCGGTGCCTAACAACCTTTCCACAACCGCCCAACAATGGCGCCTAAGATTTCCACATGCGGTAAGTAGCACTTGACAGTGGGGTCTTCGGGACGCAAGGATCGCAGTGTGGCTCAAGGGAAGCCACGCCCAACTCACAACTACGGGGGTACCTGTGACCACTCAAGCAATCTCGCCGAACGCTTCCTTCGCTCCGCGCCTGCTGAGCACCGGAGGACGCACTGAAGAGCAGGCCGACTGGGCCATCATTGGCGCCGTCGCCGGCATTGCTGGCGTCGGCCTCGGCGTCGTCGCCTACATCTGTGGCGTGTGCCAGGCCCGCTCGTTCGACGCCTGCATGCACGCCGTCCGCAACTACTGGGGCTCTGGCTGCTGACCATGGTCGCGCTGCCGGGTGCCGGGGACGTCCGGCGGAATGCCGTGGTGACCCTGGCACCCGGTGTCCTCCTGAGCGGTACGACGCTCAACGACGTCGACGGGCAGGTGTACGAGCTCGACCAGGACGGGGCTGCGCTGTGCGCGGTCTTCGCCGAACCCGCCGACGTTGAGACCGTCGTCGAGGGGCTCTCCCGGCTGAGGGAGACCCCGCCGGCAAGCCTCGCCGGTCCGATATGGGAGTTTGTGGAGGACCTATCCTCAAGGGGGCTCCTCTCGGTGAGCGAATCCTTCTCGTCGGAGCGTGCAGCCCGGCTGGCTGAACTGCCAGGGCGCACCTTCACTGCGCTCACGGCTGGCGCCCTTCCGGCAAGCGAAGTCCGCCGATCGCTCCGCCGCTATCCCGGAACGATCACTGGGCTCGCGAGAGCGGGCCTCGAGGCCCATCAGGCGACGGCATGGATCGGGGTCGCGCTCGTGGTCGCCGCCGCCGGGCTCGCCTTCGCCCTCTCTCCCACCGATTCCACTCGGGGTGTGGGCGTCCGCACCGCATGTCTGCTCTTGTCCGGATATTTCACCTTGCTTCTCGCGAACATGTTCATTCACGAATCGGCCCATCTCGTCGCCGCGCGCCTCGGCAAATGCACGGTCTACGGCGTGTATTGCCGTCCGTCCGGAATGGGAATCTCCTACACGACCGCCTCTGAACCGCGCCGGCTGGCCGTCACCGCCGCGGGACCACTCGCGGCGCTCGCACTCGACCTCGCGGTCATGGCCGCCATCGTCCTCGGCCCCGGCATCATCTGGAGTGCTGCCGGAATCGACCAGCTTCGCCTCTCGGCGTTCGCGGGCGTGGCGGCCCTCGCCGCGTTCCAAGCCGTCTGCCTGACCCCGCTGGCCAGAGACGGCCGGAACATCGCCACATCGCTCAGAGCCATCGTCAGGAAGGAGACCGCCCGTGCTTGAGATCCGGGGCCTCCGAGCGTCCTATCAGGGCTTCGCGCTCGGTCCAGTGACTGCGACCGTCCATACGGGAGAATTCGCAACGCTCGTCGGAACCAACGGATCCGGGAAGAGCACCCTCCTGCGGAGCATCCTCGGGCTCCAAAAGCTCGACGGCGGCGCCGCGACGTGGGACGGTCTGCCAGTTCCCGAGCGAAACCCGGCGCTCCTTTCGCTCATTGGCTACGTGAGCGACTCACCCAAAGACGTGCTCCCCGAGTTCACGGCCCACGAGTATTGGAGCTACTGCCGGATCGCCCACGAACGAGCCCGGCGCGAACGCCTGGACGCCGGGATGGATCGGGCCGAGTTCCTCGCGGAGCGGCTCGACTTCCCGCTCGGCCAGAAGAGCCCGCTCGGCGCGCTGAGCCTTGGAACGACGCGGAAGGCTCAGATCATCGGCGCGCTCCTCGCTGAGCCGGAACTGGTCGTCCTCGACGAGCCGTTCATCGGTCTGGATTTCATCGCGGCACGGGCCTTGGAGAGTCTTCTCCGAGAGCTGGTCGCCAGCGGGACCACGGTGCTGGCCTCGAGCCACGACCTCGACCTGACGTCCCGGGTCGCGGACCAGCTCATCGTGCTCCATGCGGGGAGCATCGTGCTCGATCGGCCGGTCTCCGAACTCGGCGGCTCGGAGGGGCTTGAGCCGGCCATCGTCGAGGCACTCCGGCTCCATCGCGGGGCCACCCTGCCGTGAGCCTCGTCCTTCCAACACTCCGTCTCGTGTATCGACGCGTTTTCGGCGGGATGACCACGGCATGGTCGCGCGCCGCCCGCGCGGCCGCGGTCGGCGCGATCGTCTGTTTGATCGAAGGCCTCGCCATCGGGGAGGCGCGCCGGCAGACGACGGCGAACGAGACCATGAGCGCGTTCGTCCCGCCCCTTGTGGCCATCTTGGTCTACCTTGCCGGCGGCAGCATCGTGCTCCTCTCGGTGGCGGCGCGAGACACCTCGGGGAACACCCGCGGGGCGCTCCTGACCCTCCCGCTCTCGAGGATCGCCACGGCCCTTCTCGAGTGGATCCCGGTCTTGGCGACCGCGCTGGTCCTGCTCGGCCTCGCCATCACCCCGTCCGCGACGGCGCTCATCGCCGCCCAGTACCCGCCCGCGGCCGCCGTGGGGCTCATCGTCACGGCACTCGCCGCCGGCGCGGGGACGGGAGCGCTCGTCCTGTCTGGGGTCTCCCTAGCGCTGAGGGGCTCGACGTGGACTGCGGTGCGGTATCCACTGGCCGTGCTCGTCTGGGCGGCCATCGCGACGGCCGCGATCTGGCGGAGCTTCGGGCAGTCGGGGTCCGCCGAGCCCGCGGTCGGCGACCTCGCACTCGTCCTCCCTCCCATCGTCCGGCAAGCCGGATTCGGTGAGCCGATCGAGCCGTGGGTCGCCGGCCTCGCGGCGCTCGGCGGTCTGCTCGTGGTTGGCTTCGTTGTCCCGTGGGCCATCGGGGGCCAAATGGCCAGCCGTCTGCGCCTCATCCGTCGGGGGTGGAACGGCGGGGCGAAGTCCTCCCTCATGGTGGGCGAGCTCGTCTACTCAACCCGCAACGCGACACTCGTGGCCAACGCCATCGCCGCGGCGGTGCTCGTCCTCGGGCTGTGTGTTCTGCTCGCTTCCGTGCCCTCCCCAGTGAGGCAACCGCTCCTGGCGCCCGTCCTGATCGTCGCCGCGTGCCTCGTCGGCTCGGTCACACGGCAGCAGCGCTCGGTGTTTCCCGCGAGGCGACCACCGCAGCAGCTCATCAATCTCGAGGGCGGACCATGGGTCGCGCGCCAGTTCGGGATTGCCATGCTCTGGTTCGGCGGCCTGTATGCCCCTCCCCTCGTGACAGCCCTGTGGATCGGGCTCCCGCCCGGGACCGTGTGGAGCGGGTGGGCCACGGCGGGAGCATCCGCGTTCGCAATCAGCGCGCTCGCCGGCTGGATTCTCCCGTTTCCGCTCGACAACGCCCCCGGTCAGCTGCTCGCGTCGGTGGCCACGGTTTCCGCCGCCGGAGCTGTCGGCTCGTTCGCCGTGGACGTCAGCTCAAGCTCGCCGTTGCTCTCGCTCGCGCTCTGCCTGTGCGCGCTCATCGTCCCAGCGGGCGCGGCGGTCGCCGCCGAACAGCGCCGGTGGGCGGCAGGCTGAGCTCCGCACCTCGAAGCAGACAAGAACAATCAAGGGGGACCAACGTGAAGGACAAGACCGTGAGGGCCTGGAAGTGGTACAGCGTCGCATCGGTCCTGGTGTGGGTGGGCGCCCTGGCGATAGGCGCAATCGCCTTCGTGACGGCAAGCGAAGCTGCGCGCGCCTCGGCGCAGGACGGAACATTCCTCCAGCAGTTCCTTGGGGCGCCGCTGTTCGAAGGGTTCCGGCTGGCCGGCAGGTTCGGAGTCCGGCCGCAGTGGGGCCTCGTGCTCCTCGTCGTTGTCCCGTTCTGCGCGACAGCCGCCCTCACGGCACTCCAGGTGCGTCGGTTCGTCAGGGGCAATCGTGCTTGACGCCCTGGCGTGGGTCACGGCGGCTGCCCTTCTGGGCGTCACTGAGCTCGCGTTCGCGGCGCGGGGCGGCCGCGGGGCGCCCACGGAGGCCGTGGCCATGGACCACGTCATGAAGGCCGCCACCATCCTGAGCTTCCTCGGCCCTGCTCTCATGGCGCCCCTGATGGCGAGGCCGCTGCCCGTCGTCGTGGGAGCTGGCTTCGCGCTGGCCTTGGGTGGCGTAGCGGTCCGGCTCGCGGCGATGGTGACTCTCAGGAGCCGCTACCGGCTCACGCCCCAGCGCCAGTCGTCGGACCATTACCTCGTGACGCGCGGCCCGTATGCCGTCGTGCGCCACCCGGGTTACGTGGGGATTCTGGCCGCGCTCTCGGGCATGGCGCTCACCGCCGCAGGCGCGGGAGGGCTTGTCTTCGTGGTGCCCGTGGCGGCGTTCTGCGCCCTGCGGATCGCGGGAGAGGAGCGGCTTCTCGGCGAGGAATTCGACAGCGACTTCAGCGATTACTGCCGCGCCGTGCGGTGGAGGTTGGTCCCATGGCTGTACTAGACCAACGCCCCGACCCGCTCGACGATCCCGAGTTCGAACTCGTCCTCCTGCGCGCGCGGGAGGTTGGCGCCCGGACCACGGCCCGGCGCCGACTCGAAGGGCTCATTCCCGCCGCCATCATTGCCGGGACTTTCGTGCTCAGCGTCCTCGCCGCGGTGCTCGGCGTGCCGTGACCTCCACGGTCAGTGCCGCGACGGCCCCCTACCCAACGACCGCCGAGCGCGCGGCGACGAACGCCGCCACGGCGGTTTCGACGTCGTCCGCGGTGTGCGCGGCGGAGAGCTGGACCCGGATCCGCGCGAGGCCCTTCGGCACCACGGGGTACGAGAACGCCGTGACGTAGACGCCGTGGGCGAGCATCTCGGCCGCGATCCGGCCCGCGAGCGCGGCGTCCCCGAACATGACCGGGACGATCGCGTGCTCGCCCGGGAGCAGCTCGAAGCCCTCCTCCACCATGCGCCGGCGGAACAGCCCGGCGTTCTCGAAGAGCCGCTCGCGCAGCTCGCCGGAGCCGGCCACAAGGTCGAGCGCCCGCAGGGTTGCGGCGACGATCGAGGGCGCCACGGAGTTGGAGAAGAGGTACGGACGTGCCTTCTGGCGCAGTACCGCCACGATCTCAGCGCGGCCCGCGACGTAACCACCCGACGCACCCCCCAGGGCCTTGCCGAACGTTCCGGTGTAGATGTCGATTCGGTCGGATACCCCGGCATGCTCGGGTGTCCCCGCGCCGGTCGAGCCCATGAAGCCGACCGCGTGGGAATCGTCCACCATGACCATGGCGCCGTAGCGCTCGGCGAGGTCGCAGATCTCCCGTAGGGGCGCGAGGTAGCCGTCCATCGAGAAGACGCCGTCGGTGACGATGAGCGTCCGCCGCGCGCCGACGCCGTCGTTCATCGCCGCGGCCTCGCGAAGGCGCGCCTCGAGCTCGCCCATGTCGCGGTTCGCGTAGCGGAGCCGCGCGGCCTTGCACAGACGGATCCCGTCGATGATCGACGCGTGGTTGAGGGCGTCGGAAATGACGGCGTCCTCAGGCCCGAGCAGCGCCTCGAAGACGCCCCCGTTCGCGTCGAAACAGCTCGAGAACAGAATCGTGCTCTCGGTGCCGAGGAACTCGGAGACGCGGCGCTCGAGCGCGAGGTGGGCGTCCTGGGTTCCGCAGATGAAGCGCACGGACGCCATGCCGAAGCCGCGTTCGTCGAGCGCCCGCTTCGCCGCGGCGATGAGCTCTGGATGATCGGCCAGGCCCAGGTAGTTGTTCGCGCAGAAGTTGAGCACCTCCCCCGCCGGGGCGTCGAGCGGGCCGGCCTGGATGTGGGACGACTGCGGCGAGTCGATGTGCCGCTCCTCCTTGAACGTCCCCGCCGCGCGGATCTCCGCGAGCTCGGCCGCGAGCTGCTCCTTGACGCCTGCGAACATGTATCTACCCTTCTCCTCGTCCTTCAGAACTTCCGCTTTCGCCCTAAACGCCCGACCAGTCCAGCACCACTTTGCCGCCGCGGCCAGAGCGGGCGACGGCGAAGCCCTCCTCCCAGCGCGTGGCCGGGAGGACGTCGGTCACCACGGCCGCGACGTTGCGGTGGAGGACCGGGTCGGAGGAGAGCATTGCGCTCATCGCGTACCAGGTTTCGAACATCTCGCGCCCGTAGATCCCCTTGAGCGTGAGCATGTGGGTGACGATCTTGCCCCAGTCGACCTCGATCGGCTGGGCCGGGAGGCCGAGCATCGCGATGCGGCCGCCGTGGTTCATGTTCTCGATCATCTCGGGCAGCGCCGAGGGGTGGCCGGACATCTCGAAGCCCACGTCGAAGCCCTCGCGCATGCCGAGCTCGCGCTGCGCCTCGCGGACCGTCATGGTCGAGACGTCGACCGCGAGGTCGACCCCCATGCTGCGCGCGAGCTCGAGGCGCGACGCCGACACGTCCGTGATGGCGATCTTGCGGGCGCCGGCGTGACGGGCCACCGAGATGGCCATGAGGCCGATGGGCCCCGCGCCGGTGATGAGCACGTCCTCCCCGACGAGCGGGAAGCTCAGTGCGGTGTGCACGGCGTTGCCGAACGGGTCGAAGATCGCGCCGAGTTCCGGGGTGATCGACGGATCGTGGTGGACCCAGACATTGGTCTCGGGGATCACGACGTACTCGGCGAACGCGCCGTCGCGCTGCACCCCGACGCTCGAAACGTTGATGCACATCTGCCGGCGGCCCGCGCGGCAATTGCGGCACATTCCGCACACGATGTGGCCTTCGCCCGAGACGCGGTCGCCGACCTTGACCTCGCGGACCTCGCTGCCCACCTCGACGACCTCGCCGTAGAACTCGTGGCCAGGGACGAGCGGGACGGAGATCATGGACTGCGCCGTTGCGTCCCACGACTGGATGTGGAGGTCGGTGCCGCAGATGCCGGTCGCGAGGACGCGGATCTTGACGTCGGCGGGCCCGGCCTGTGGCTCGGGGCGCTCGACGAGCTCGAAGCCGGGCTGGGGGCCGGCCTTGAAGAGGGCTTTCATGAGGCCATTCAAGGACAGGCGACGGCTTAGAACAACAGTGGGTGTCTCAAGGGACGGTTTAGGCCGACTTAAGCGATCGAGCTCCGAGTAGCCGCGTCTCAGTGTCACTGCAGAGGGTTATCGTCGGAGGTACGGGCGCCGCGGGGGTCGGGCCCGATCTGGGGGTCTCGGAATGCACTACTCGAAGTTTCGTATGCCCGGCGCCATCTTTGCGGGCTTGCTGTGCATCGGCTGTCTGGTCGTGACCGCGGTATTTCCCGGGAGGTACCCGTGGGTGGCTTGGACGACCGCTGGACTCGCCTTGGCGTCCCTCCTCGCGGTCGGCGTCTTGAGCCTCAGACCGCGTCTCGGCGGCGCGCTGTTCGCAGTCGCGGGGCTGAGCGGCGCCGTTTTCAAGTCGGCGAGCGGCTTCCAGATGCCGACCGAGCTTGCCGTCTGGGCCTGGATCATCGTGGCGCTAGCCATGGCAACGTTGGGCCTCGTCGAGCATGCCGACGACCGGGCCGGCCCATGCGTCGACCCGTGAGCGCGCCGGACGGGCGAAAAATCTGTCAAAAGATACAGCTCAATATCAAATATTGAAATTCTCTGAAATCTTTTGGATCTCATGGAGCCGCGTGGACCTCGCCCTGAACCCCTTCGCGCCCGGCTCCGGAGTCCCGGCACGTACCAAGGTTTAGCCGTGGATCGACATTGAGGCCAACCATTTAGAATCCCTACATGGATGTCCGGCAGTTGCAGATCCTCCGCGAGCTCGGGGAGCTCGGGAGCGTCAAGGCCGTTGCCGAGGAACTGCTCGTCACGCCGTCGGCAGTGTCGCAGCAGCTCGCCCTCCTGACCCGCAGCGCAGGCGTGCCCCTCACCCGCAAGGAGGGGCGCTCCCTCGTCCTCACGGACCCCGGCAAGGTGCTCGCGGAGGCGGGCGGCGCCGTCGTCCGCGCGATGGCCGACGCGCGCGCGGCCATCGGCGTCTACCACGACGATCCGGCGGGGACGGTCTCAGTGAGCGCGTTCCACTCGGCGGGCCAGGCCCTGTTCGGCCGCCTCGCGGCGCGCCTCGCCGCGGGAACGGACGACGGCGCCGCACCTCGCCTCAGGTTGGCTGACGAGGACGTCCCGCAGCACGGCTTCCCAGCGCTCACGGCCCGCTACGACCTCGTGCTCGCGCACCGGATGGCGCACAGCGAGGAGTGGCCGCTCGACCGGCTCGTCGTGGTCCCGCTCGTGCGGGAGCCGTTCGACGTCGCGCTCCCGCTGGGCCATCCGCTCGCGGCGCGGCCCTCGCTCACCGCGGACGACGTCGCAGGCGAGTCGTGGGTCTCGAGCCGGCCGGGCTACTCCCCCGCGGACGTGCTCGCGGCCATCGGCGCGGTGGCCAGCCGCGCACCCGAGGTGGCGCACCGGATCAACGACTATTCGACGGTCGCCGCAGTCGTGGCGGGCGGAGGAGTCCTCGGGCTGCTCCCCCGCTACACCGCCGCGATCGGCCTGCCGCCCGGCGTCGTGCTCCGCCCGCTCGAGGGCATCGGGACACGACGCAGCATCGACCTCCTGATCCGACCGGAGAACGCGCGGCGGCGCTCCGTTCGCGCGGTGGCCGACGCGCTGCGCGGCCTCGTCGGGGAGCTCGTCGCGGAGGCGGAGTCGCGGGCCCGCGCGTCAGCCAAGGGGCCCGCCGCGGGCTAGGACGTGCTCGACGGCGACGGCGAAGGCTTCGAGGTGGACGGCGCCGACGGCTTGGGGGACTGCGTGCCGGGCGACTGTGCCCCCTGCCCGCGCTCATGGCGCTGGCCGAAGCCCTGCCGGATCTCCTTGCCGGGGAACGGGCCCTTCTTGACCTGCTGCGCGACGTAGTCGCTGCCGGACTGCACGGCCCGAACCATGACGGTGTCGCCCTTGGCGAGGTCGCCAGACTTGATGGCCGCACCCTTGGGCTCGGCCTGCGACAGGAAGCGCGTCGAGCTGTTGAGCGTGTAGCTCTGGGTGAAGCCGTCGTCGCTCTTGATCGTCACCTTCGTGTCGCTCACGTCGGTGACGGTGCCGCGCTGCACGAACACGGTCTCGATGGTGCCGTCGGCCTTCTTGACGGTCATCTGGCCATGAAGCGTCTCGGCACCCACTTGGCCGGCGCCGGGCTTACCGACATGGTGACCGGGCTGGGCGCTTGCGCTCGCGCTCGGGGCGGGCGACGGCGAGTTGGTCGCGTTCGCCGCCCAAGCGGCGGCGCCCCCCACTCCGGCGAGACCCACGACGACGGCGCCCACCACGAGCCCGCGGCGCACGTGTCGGCGCGGCGGGAGCTGCGATGTCGGTGGGGTCGGGGGAACGGGTGGGTAGGTGTTGCTCATGACTCCATGATCCCGCGACACGCCGGGGAACAAGCGGATCCTCAGGCACTCGGTGGAAGATTCACAGACCTAACACAGGTCGGGACGGCACGCGCTCGCCTCAGTTCTCGAAGAGACAGAACGGGTGGCCCGCGGGGTCGAAGAACACGATGACGTCCTCCTGCGGCTGGTGCTCGGCACGCGTCGCCCCGCATTCCTTGGCGTGGGCCGCGGCCTTCTCGAGGTTCTCGACCTTGAGGTCGAGGTGCATCATCATCTGCTGCCGGCCGGGCCGCTCCGGCCACACGGGTCTCTGGAAGTCCTCCTCGAGCTGGAACGAGAGCTTCGGCCCGCCGCCTGGGTCGAGCACCGTGGCCCACTCCCGCTCATCGTCGCCGAGTTCCCAGCCGAGGAGATTGGCGTAGAAGCGGGCGAGCCGCTGCGGATCCGGGGCGCCCAGGACGGTGGCATGCAGGCTGATGGGGGTCTTCATGCGCTCAGAGTAGGACGACGGCGGGCGGGGGCGGGAGGGCGCGACCCGAGCAAGCCTTACGTCCTGGATCTGACATCTCGGACTTCGCGAGGCTGGATGTGGGTGAGCGTGTCGAGCGGCACGGCCCCTGCGATCGTCCGGAGCACCCGGTCTCGTGCGCGCGAGAAGTCTTCGTCGGAGAGGGCGCGAAGCGCCGCGTCGAGGCGCAGCATCGCCAAGCCGTGGCAGCACGACCAGACGACGAGCGGATCCCATGGGTCGACCGATGCGCCGCCGGTCGTATCCGCGAGGTCCTGAAGCGTGGCGACCAGCAGGTTGTAGCCCCCGTCGCCCGCGCTCCCGCGCGCACGTTCGGATGGGGTGAGCAGCTCCTCGATCTGCTCGCCGCTGAAGAAGACCGCCCGGTAGAGGCCGGGGTTGCCCGTCGCAAAGTCCACGTAGGCCTCGCACGCTGCCAGCAGCCGAGCACGCGCGGCCGATCCATCGACCGGGGCCGGGGCCGCCTCGAGCGCAGCGGCGAGGTGGTCTGCGAGCAGGCCGGCCGACTGCTGCGCGACCGCGAGCAGCAACGCCTTGCGGTCGCGAAAATGCCGGTAAGCGGCTGCGGGCGAGACTCCCGCCCGTCGCTGTACCTCGCGAAGCGACACGGAATCAGGCCCGCCTTCCTCGCGAACGATCGCGATGGCCTCCTGCACGAGCCGCTCACCCAGGGGTCTCGAGGCTTCCCTATTGTCTGTTGACACTGCTAACTTCTCCCGTCATGCTGTAAGCAATGCTAACAGTAAGCACTGATAACAAGCCTGAGGAGGCCATCATGAAATTCACCGCACTCACCCTCGAGACCGTCACCGAGTCCGGCACTGGCGCGACAGAATTCAGTTTTGTTCCCAAGCGACCGTTGACCTTCCGGGCCGGACAGGGAGGCCTGATCATCGTTCCCGGCGGCGGCGCGAAGCCGTTCACCTTCGTCTCCGACAACCGGACGGGCCACATCTCGATCGCCACGACACTGCAATCGGGCAGCCGGTTCAAGCGGGCGCTGGCAGGCCTGGGCATCGGCGACCAAGTGCACGCGCTCGGCGCCATCGGTAGCCTGCCGTCCCTCGACCCAGCCGAATCCCAGGTGTTCGTCGCGCAAGGCATCGGCATGACCCCGTTTCTGTCGATTGCCAGATCACGCGATCGCCTGAACGCGACTCTCCTCCACGTCGGCGCCCCGCACTTCTTCGACGAGGTGGCCCGAGCCACCAGCGGCAACGCGGAGCACCACCATCACCGCGAGAGCCTGAAGGAGGCAGTGCGCCGCACGATCATCGACCGGCCAGCAGCCCATTGGTTCCTGTCTGGACGCCCGGACTTCGTCGCTGCCTGCGCCGTCCAGCTGGCCGACGCAGGGTTGCCTGCCCGCCTCATCCACAAAGACACATTCTGGGGCATGCGCACAACCACCCCCGGCTACGAGCTCGCCCACGCCTGACCGACGGCGAGCCGGTCAGGCCAACAAGAACAGGAGCCCGTCATGACATTCGTCAACACCGTCCTCGGCTCGCTGCACGTCGACGACCGGGGTGAACCAGACCAGCCCACAGCGATCATGTGGCCCAGCCTGTTCACCGATCACCGTATGTGGCGCCATCAGATCGCCGCCCTGCGTGATGCAGGCTGGCGGACGCTCGCGCTCGATCCACCCGGACACGGGCTGAGCCCCGGTCCGGGGCGCCCCTTCACCATGGACGAGTGCGCGGAGGCGGCCCTCCAAGTCATGGACGCCACCGGCGTCCGCGCTCCGGCCGTCGCCATCGGCACGTCGTGGGGCGGGTTCGTCGCGCCGAGGATCGCGACGCTCGCACCGCAACGCCTCCGCGGAATGGTCCTGTTCAACACCTCGGCCGAACGGCCTACCCGGTTCCAGCGAAGCAGGGCGTCGCTGCTGACCAAGCTCATGGCGGTCGGCCCGCTCGACAGGGCGACGGCCCGCATGATCGTGGCGGGACTGCTCGCGCCACAAACTCAGCGCCGAGAGCCCGGGCTCGGAGCCGAGCTTGCGGAACGGTTCCTCGCGTGGGATCGCCGCCGCTTCATCGCCACCGTACGTTCCGTACTGGTCCACCGGGATTCGGTTCTCGGTGCACTGCCAGAAGTCAACGTGCCAGCGGTCATCGTGTCCGGCAAGGAGGACCACACCCTGCCCGCAGTCCACAGCCGGCGAATGGCGCAGGCGCTGCCAAACGTCCGCCGCATCGAAGTCTCCGGCGCCGCTCATCTGGTCCCCTTGGAAGCACCGCAGGAGGCCAACCGGCTCATCCTCGACTTCCTGGAAGATCTCCCCCGGGCGTAGGCGCCTCCGCCGGGCCATCCACGTCCCGAGTGAAAGAAAGAGCCGCGGGGTCCACCTTGGACCCCGCGGCTCCTTTTCGCGCCTGCCGTCTCGCGCTACGCGCTGACGCCGAGCCTCTCAAGGATGAGCTCCCTCACGCGGCCGGCGTCGGCCTGGCCGCGCGTGGCCTTCATGACCCCGCCCACGATCGCGCCGACGGCCTGGACCTTGCCGCCGCGGATCTTGTCGGCGACGTCGGGCTGGGCCGCGAGGGCAGCGTCGATCGCCTCGAGGAGGGGGCCGTCGTCGGACACGAGAACGAGCCCGCGGGCCTCCATGACCTGGGTCGGCGTGCCCTCGCCGGCGATGACGCCGTCGAGCACCTGCCCGGCCATCTTGTTGTTGAGCTTGCCGCCCTCGACGAGGCCGTTGAGCTCGACGATCGCGCCCGCGCTCACGCCGAGCTCCGCCGGGTCGACGTCGGCGACCTTCGCGCGGCCCACGATCTCGCCCATCCACCACTTGCGGGCCGCGGCCGCCGAGGCGCCCGCGGAAATGGTCTCCTCGATCGCGTCCATGACGCCCGCGTTGACGACGTCGCGGAACTCCGGATCGGAGTAGCCCCACGCGGCCTTGAGGCGCTTGCGGCGCTCGGCCGGCGGCTCGGGGAGCTGCGCGCGCAGCGACTCGACCCACTCGTGGCTCGCGTGGATCGGAACGAGGTCCGGCTCGGGGAAGTAGCGGTAGTCGTCGGCGTCGCTCTTCGGGCGCCCCGCCGTCGTCGTCCGCGTGTCCTCGTGCCAGTGGCGCGTCTCCTGGGTGACCCTCTCCCCCGCCGCGAGGACCGCCGCGTGGCGCTGGATCTCGAAGCGCACGGCGTGCTCGACGGACCGCAGCGAGTTGACGTTCTTCGTCTCGGAGCGGATGCCGAACTTCGTGGCGCCCTTCGGCATGAGTGAGACGTTCGCGTCGCAGCGGACATTGCCGCGCTCCATGCGCGCGTCGGACACTCCGAGGTTCTTGACGATCTCGCGGATCGCCGCGACGTACGCGCGGGCCAGCTCGGGTGCGCGGCGGCCGGCGCCCACGATCGGCTTCGTGACGATCTCGACGAGCGGGACGCCCGCCCGGTTGTAGTCCACGAGCGAGTACTCGGCGCCCTGGATTCGGCCCGCCGCACCGCCGAGGTGGGTGAGCTTGCCGGCGTCCTCCTCCATGTGCGCGCGCTCGATCTCGACGCGGAACACCTCGCCGTCCTCGAGCTCGATGTCGATCCAGCCGTCGTGGGCGATCGGCTCGTCGTACTGCGAGGTCTGGAAGTTCTTCGGGGTGTCCGGGTAGAAGTAGTTCTTCCGGGCGAAGCGGCACGATTCGGCGATCTCGCAGTTGAGCGCGAGGCCGATCTTGATCGACGACTCGACGGCGGCCTTGTTGACCACGGGGAGGACGCCGGGGAGGCCCAGGTCCACCTCGTTGACGTTCGTGTTCGGGTCGTCGCCGAAGGCGTTCGGCGCCGAGGAGAACATCTTGGTCTTCGTGTTGAGCTCCACGTGGACCTCGAAGCCGAGGACCGGGTCGAACTGCTCCATGGCCTCGTCGAAGGTCAGGGTTGCGTCAGCCATCTACTTCACACCTCCGAGCACAGGGGCCTTGGCGAGCAGGGGGCCGCCCCACTGCGCCTCGAGCAGGGACTCCAGCGCGGCGCCCACGCGGTACAGGCGGGCGTCCTCGCGGGCCGGGGCGAGGAGCTGGATGCCGACGGGCAGGCCGTCCTCGTCCGCGAGGCCGCCCGGGAGCGAGAGGCCGGGGACACCGGCGAGGTTCGCCGGGATCGTCGCGACGTCATTGAGGTACATGGCCAGCGGGTCGTCGAGCTTCTCGCCGAGCTTGAACGCCGTGGTCGGCGCGGTCGGCGAGATGAGCAGGTCCGCCTGCGCGAACGCGGCGTCGAAGTCACGCTGGATGAGGGTGCGGACCTTCTGCGCCGAGCCGTAGTAGGCGTCGTAGTAGCCGGCGGAGAGCGCGTACGTGCCGAGGATGATGCGGCGCTTGGCCTCCGCACCGAACCCGGCCGCGCGCGTGGCGCCCATGACGCGCTCGATCGTGAGCGGGCCGTCCTTCGGCAGGACGCGCAGGCCGTAGCGCACGCCGTCGAACTTCGCGAGGTTCGAGGAGACCTCGGACGGCATGATGAGGTAGTAGGCGCCGAGCGCGTACTTGAAGTTCGGGCACGAGACCTCGACGATCTGAGCGCCAGCGCCGCGGAGCAGCTCGACGGCGTCGCTGAAGCGCGCCTCGACTCCGGGCTGGAAGCCCTCCCCGCCGAGCTCCTTGACGATGCCGATCCGGAGGCCCTCGACGCTGCCGTTGCGGGCCGCGGCGGCGAGCGTGTCGAACGAGTCGGTGAGCGAAGTCGAATCGAACGGGTCGTGGCCCCCGATGAGCTCCTGGAGCAGCGCGGCGTCGAGCACCGAGCGAGAGACCGGGCCGATCTGGTCGAGGCTCGAGGCCATCGCGATCGCGCCGTACCGGGACACCGCGCCGTACGTGGGCTTCACGCCGACCGTGCCGGTCACGGCACCGGGCTGGCGGATCGAGCCGCCCGTGTCGGTGCCGAGCGCGAGCGGGGCCTCAAAGGCTGCGACGGCGGCCGCTGAGCCGCCGCCGGAGCCGCCGGGGATGCGGTCGAGGTCCCACGGATTGTGGGTCGGGCCGAACGCCGAGTGCTCGGTCGAGGAGCCCATCGCGAACTCGTCGAGGTTCGTCTTGCCGAGCATCGGGAGCTTCGCAGCCCGGATCTTCTTGATGACCGTCGCGTCGTAGGGGCTCATCCAGCCCTCGAGGATGCGGGAGCCCGCCGTCGTCGGCTGACCCACCGTGACGATGAGGTCCTTGATGGCGATCGGCACGCCGGCCAGCGGATGGAGGGCCGCGGCGTCGTCCCCGCCCGCGGCGCGGATCGCGTCGACCCCGCGGGCGACGGCGAGCGCCTCCTCGGTGTTGACATGCAGGAACGCGTGGACCTGCGGGTCGACCTCGCCGATGCGGTCGAGGTGAGCCTGGGTGACCTCCTCGGAGGAGACCTCCTTGGCGGAAAGCTTCTCGGCCAGCTGCGCGGCCGTGCTCGTGATGAGCTCGTTCATGTAGGTGCTCACTCCTCGTCCAGGATGGCCGGGACCCTGAAGCGGTCTTCCTCAGCGTCGGGGGCGCCGGACAGCGCCTCGGCGGGCGTGAGCACGTGGCCCACGGTGTCCTCGCGGAAGACGTTGCTGAGCGCGATCGGGTGCGACGTGGCCGGGACGTCGGGGCCGGCGGCCTCGCTTACCGACTTGACGGCATCGACGATGTGGGCCAGCTCGCCCGCCATCCTGTCCAGTTCCTCTGCACTCATCTCGATGCGCGCCAGCTGCGCCAAATGCGCAACGTCGTCACGAGTGATCTCAGCCATGGATCTCCCCTGTGCGGTGGTTAGGTATCGCCGTCCAGTCTAGTGCGGCGCGGCGGACGACGGCGGCGGGCGGCTTTCGACGGGCGCTCGAAGGCTTCCGGTCAACTTCCCGAATCAAGGTCGGTCAAATCTGGCTTGATTCCCGGGGAAGCCGGTTTCGGACCCTTATAGGACGGTTTGGAAGTGCTCGACGGTCGGGAAAGGCTCGTAGAACCGATGAAGCAAAGCCCGCCACCGCTCGTATCCCGCGGACTGGCGGAACCCTTCGGTGTGGTGCTCGATGGTGTCCCATTCCACCAGAAGGAGGTACAGATTCGGAGACTCCACGGATCTAGAGAGCGAGAGGCTTCGGAATCCGGGCATGCCGCTGATGATCGGGCGCGCTTCACGGAAGGCCGCCTCGAACGCCCGCTCCTGGCCGGGGATCACGGGGAGCACCGCATGTTCAGTAATCACACGACCAGACTTGCACAAGTCGCGCTTGATTCCCGCAGCGCGGGCGGGAGGCTCAGAGTACCTTGCGGTAGACGGGGAGCATGATGTCCGTCTCGGGGATGGGCCAGTCGAGCTCGGGGGCGCGCTCGTAGCCGAGGCGCGGATAGAGCGCGTTCGGCGCCTCCCAGCCCTCGCCCGTGGTGAGGACGACGGCGGTCGCCCCCGCCCGCCGTGCCCGCGCCTCGACCTCGGCGACGAGGGCGCTCCCCGCGCCGCTGCGCTGCACGGCAGGGTCCACGACGAGGAGGCGGAACTCGAATTCGCCCTCGCGGGCCACCTGCTCGAAGCCGTCGCCGTAGGCCATGAGCGTGACCGAGCCGACGATCCGCCCGCCGCGCTCTGCCACGAGGACCGTGCCGCGTGCGGCCCGATACCCGACGTCCGCGATCTGCCGCATGTACGGGTGCTCCGCGTCGGCAAAGTATCCGGCACCGAGATAGGCGGACCACGTGATGCGGGCGATCTCGGCGTAGTCGGCCTCGGTCGCTTCCCTGACGGTCAGGGACGTGCTGCGTGCGCTCACGGACGGCTCATTCGACCGGGAAGCGGCCGGAGAACTCGATGCCGCCCGCGCATGTCCACGAAGCGAGCCGCTCGACGTCGGTCGGGCCGCCGTCGAGCGGGCTCGTGAGCTGGGGACGCCGGACCCAGCATCCCGCCTCCTCGGCGATGAGGGCGCCGGCGGCGAAGTCGTGCTCATTGAGGCCGCGCTCGCCGTACGCGTCGTGCGTTCCATCGGCCACGAGGCACAGGTCGAGCGCGGCCGAGCCCAGCCGGCGCATGTCTCCGAAGCCGTCCATGAGGCCCGGGAGGAACCGGGCCTGCTCGGCACGGATGCCGGGGTCGTAGCTGAAGCCGGTCGCGAGCAGGGCTGCGCCCGCGGCGTCCCG
>NZ_JBKZWT010000570.1:0-1031 GCF_047759905.1 Sinomonas sp. G460-2
GGGATCGAACACCGGGCGGCCCTTCTCGGCGTCGCTCGCGAGCTGCGCGTGCGTGATGGCGCCCGCGAGCCGGTGGTATCCCTCCTCGCCGCGGGCCAGGACCAGGAGGTGCTCGCCCTCGGGGTCGGCCACGCCGTTCTGCGGGCCGCTCAGGCCGAGGGAGAGCTCGGCCCCGAACACCGTTTTGAGGCCGTAGGCCTCGGCCGCCTCGGCGAGGCGGACCACGCCGTAGAAGCCGTCGTGGTCGGTGATCGCGAGGGCATGGAGGCCCAGCCGAACGGCCTCCTCGACGAGTTCTTCGGGCGAGGACGCGCCGTCCAGGAAGCTGTAGTGCGAGTGGGCGTGCAGCTCGGCGTATGGCACCTTGGATGCCGCGGCGGCAGCGGACGACGGCGGGGCTTCGCCGCGCGCGGCTGCCTCGCCGTTCGCTTCGACGCCCGGGGAGCCCGCGGCGAGCTGGGGGAGCGGGATGTACGGGCCGCGCTTGCGCGACCACGCGGGGCTGTCGCCGCCGTCGTGCTCGATGGGTGCGCGGCCTGCCTCGGTGCGGCCAGCCCCGGAGCGCCCGGTGCCGGAGCGCCCTTTGCCCGTGCCCCCTTTGCCCGTGCCCCCGGCGTCCTTGTGCGTCGGGAGCTTGACCTCCTTGCCCTCGAGGATGTCGTGGAGCTGCTGCCACGGAATGGCCGGGTTGCTCCAGCCCATGGTTTCCTCCTCCTGTCCGGATGGCCGGGTTTCACGACCGTCCCTTGCCTCCGACGACCGTCCCTTGCCCCCTGACGACCGTCCCTGAGAGGCACGACCGTTGGTCATGCGGGACGGTTATGCCTCTTCCCGACGGTTGTGCCGCGGGCGGGACGGTCATGGCTCTTCCCGTCGGTTGTGTGCGCAGGCGTGCGGTTCAGTCGTACCTGGCCTCTGCCCACCAGCGGCCGTCCTCGCTGAGCAGGAGCCACGCCTCGTTCTCGCTGTCGAGGATCTGGAACCGCTCCGAGCGGCGGCTTTCGTCCGCGTCCCACCAGCGCTGCCGCAGG
>NZ_JBKZWT010000571.1:0-1029 GCF_047759905.1 Sinomonas sp. G460-2
TCCGGCGAGGCGGAACTGCTGGCGGGTCATCGGGCACCTCCGAGGATCGTGGTGAGCCGCGCAAGCTGTTCCCACGCGGCGCCGGGCGGCGTCTGGTCGTCGAGGCTCTGGCGCAGGAACGCGTCGATCTCGGCCTCGTGATCGAGGGCGGCGTCCACGAGCGGATTGCCGCCCCGCTGATACGCGCCGACGTCGATGAGGTCCTGCGCGGCCTTCCGGGCCGCGAGGACTCGCCGCAGGCCCGCGGCCCGTTCCGTTCGCTCGGGCGGGTTGACCTTGGACGCGACGCGGGAGACCGAACCGAGCACGTCGATCGGCGGGTAATGGCCCATGACGGCGAGCTTCCGGTCGAGGACCACGTGGCCGTCGAGGATGGATCGCGCGGCGTCCGCGACGGGTTCGTTGTGGTCATCGCCGTCCACGAGAACGGTGTAGATCCCCGTCACCGAGCCGGTCTCCGCGGTTCCGGCTCGCTCGAGCAGGCGCGCGAGCAGAGCAAAGGTCGACGGCGGGTAGCCGCGTGTGGCGGGCGGCTCGCCTGCCGAGAGCCCGATCTCACGTTGGGCCATGGCCACGCGCGTGAGCGAATCCATCATGAGCAGCACGTGGGACCCGTGATCGCGGAACGACTCGGCGATGCGGGTCGCGGTGAACGCGGCCCGGAGGCGCATGAGTGCGGGCTCATCCGAGGTCGCGACCACGACGATCGAACGTGCGAGGCCCTCCGCCCCGAGGTCGTCGTCGAGGAATTCGCGGACCTCGCGGCCGCGCTCCCCTACGAGCGCGATCACGGAGACCTCGGCCTCCGTGCCGCGCGCGACCATCGAAAGCAGCGAGGACTTCCCGACGCCGGAGCCGGCAAACAGGCCGAGGCGCTGGCCCCGGCCGACGGTCGTGAGCGTGTCGAGCGCCCGGACTCCGGTCTGGAGCGGTGTGTCGATGCGGGCGCGCGCCATCGCGGACGGCACATCGTGATCGAGCGGCACGCGCTCCACGCGCTCCCCCGCGGCGAGAGGCCCTCGGCCGTCG
>NZ_JBKZWT010000572.1:0-1025 GCF_047759905.1 Sinomonas sp. G460-2
CGGGCCCACCGCAGCCGGCTCGCCGGCCGTGTCCCACGGGCCCTCGATCGCGCTTCCTCTGACCAAGTTCTCGTGGCCCGCCGCGGGTCTCACGGTCAGCGTCGTCCCGACCGCCTGGAGCAAGGACCAGCCGGTGGACCCGCCGCTCGACGCGAACAACTTCGATCCGGTGGCGCATTGGCTCGCCGGGACGGGGGAGTCGGACGACGTGCGGCCCATCGTCCTGGCGGCGCATTCGTGCCATCAGGCCGTCGCGCTGTGCAACGACGCGACGTTCCCGTTCAACCGGCTGAGCTTCGCGGGCTGGGAGATCGGACAGGCGGCCACCGTCACCGACGCGCTCGGCAAGGTGGTGCAATGCGCGCTCGCGAGCCGGGAAGTGGTCGACAAGTCAAAGGCCTTTTCTTTTGCAAATGATCCGTGCCTGGTCGTCGTGTTCTCGTGCAATTACGAGAATCCCGACGGGCAGATCGTTCTATTGACATTCCGATGCGGGCAATGCACGTGAACGTGCCCGCATTGGCTCGCGGCAACCGCAACAAGCGGTAGCCGCGCAGGGGGAGACAAAGGAGGCGGGCATCGTGCCGCTCATTTCACGATTTTCGAAGAAGCACGTCGTGGGGCTGTTCGCGGCCGGCGCCGTGGGGCTGTTCGCGGTCGGCATCGCCACGAGCCCGGCCGTCGCCGCGCCGGGGTCCGCCAACGCGACGTCGATCCCGGTGTGCCACCGGACGTCGTCCGCGACCAACACATGGGTCTCGATCCTCACCGCAAAGGCTTCGATCGTTGGCTCGAATCCGCGCGACACGAAGGACATCTTCCCGCCGTTCGCCTACGTCGAGAGCAACGGCACCACGATCATCGTGCCGGGGCAGAACTGGGACGCCATCGGCCAGGTGCTGTACGCGAACAATTGCGTCTCCCCGGGCGGGCCCACGCAGACGCCGAGCCCCACGCCGACCGTTGTGCCGACCACCACGCCGCCGACGGTGACGCCGACCACCGCGCCGCCTACGCAGTCCGCC
>NZ_JBKZWT010000573.1:0-1023 GCF_047759905.1 Sinomonas sp. G460-2
CCGCCGTCGCCCGCCTCATCGCGCCGCTGCGCCTCTCACTCGACGCCGCGGAACGCGCGGACGCGGGCGAGCCCATCAGCATGCCGGAGCTGCTCGGGATCGAGGACCCGGCGGCCCTCGAGGCCACGGAGGCATGGGGTGCCCGGGCGCCGCGAGACTTCCTGCGCGTGCCCATCGGCGTGGATCGGCATGGCATGCCGATCCACCTCGACCTCAAGGAATCAGCGCAGCTCGGCATGGGACCGCACGGGATCTGCATCGGCGCGACCGGCTCGGGCAAGAGCGAGCTCCTCCGCACGCTCGTTCTGGCACTCGCGGCCTCCCATTCGCCCGACGACCTCTCGATGATCCTCGTGGACTACAAGGGCGGCGCGGCGTTCGCTCCGTTCGTGCGCCTGGGCCACGTCGCGGGCCTCATGGACAACCTCCAGGACGATCCGCAGCTCACGCGGCGGGCACGGGAGAGCATCGCGGGCGAGGTGCTGCGGCGGCAGAAGCTGCTCCGGGACGCCGGCGCGTCACCCAGCATCACGCACTACCGCGAGCTGCGCCGCACCCGGCCCGAGCTGCCGCCCATGCCCCACCTGCTGCTCGTGATCGACGAGTTCGGCGAGCTCCTCACGGCGGAGCCCGACTTCGTCGACCTGCTCCTGACGATTGGGCGCATCGGCCGATCGATCGGCGTGCACCTCCTGCTTTCGAGCCAGCGGATCGAGAGCGGCAAGCTCCGCGGCCTCGACACGTACCTCTCGTATCGGATCGGCCTGCGCACGTTCTCCGAGGCCGAGAGCCAGACGATCCTCGGCACGGCTGACGCGTTCCATCTGCCGGCCGTGCCGGGATTCGGCTTCCTCAAGGTGGACACGAGCATCTACACCGAATTCCGCGCCGGGTACGTCTCGGGACCCGTCGACGCACCCGAGCCCGGCCCGACGGCCGACGACTCCGCGCGAGACGTCTTCGTGCTGCCCGTGCACAACGGTATCGGCGCGGACGGCGGCGCCGGCTCGGCCGACGGCGGCC
>NZ_JBKZWT010000574.1:0-1017 GCF_047759905.1 Sinomonas sp. G460-2
ATAGCATGGTGGCCATGCCGCACACCCCCGCATCCGCGAAGCCGACCGCGACCCGCAAGGACGTCGCGCGGCTCGCGGGGGTGAGCACGGCGGTGGTGAGCTACGTGGTCAACGGCGGGCCCAAGCGGGTCTCGCCGGCCACGGAGGCCAAGGTGCGCAACGCGATCGCCGCGCTCGGGTACCGCCCGAACGCGGCGGCGCGCGCGCTCAAGCTCGGGTCCAGCGAGATGCTCGGCATGATCGTGCCGGACGCGACCAACCCGTTGTTCGCCTCGCTCGCCCACGCGGTCGAGGAGGCCGCCGCCGAGCGCGGCTACGCACTGCTCATCGCCAACTCGAACGGATCGCTCGCCACCGAGCGGCGGCTTGTCGGGAATCTCGCGAGCCGGCGGGTCGACGGCGTCTTCCTGTGCAGCAACCTCTTCGAGCCGGATCTGCGCGACCTCGACGCGGCCGAGATCCCCGCTGTCCTGCTCAACCACAGTGCCGAGAGCCCCGGCTACGATTCGGTCGGCGTGGACCTGAGGGGCGGTGCGCGCCTCGCCGTGTCCCATCTCGCGGAGCACGGGCACCGGCGGATCGGGCTCGTGATCGGCACCAACGCCGGCGGCGATCTGGATGGGCGCGAGGTCGGCTGGCGCGACGGTGTCGAGGAGGTCGGGCTCGCCGCTGGCCCCGTGATGCGGGTCCCGTTCAGCCGCGAGGGCGGCTACCGGGCGGGGAAGTGGCTCCTGAACGAGGGGGGCTGGCCCACGGCGGTGTTCGCGAGCTCCGACCTCCAGGCGGTTGGCCTCCTGCGCGCGTTCCACGAGGCCGGCGTACGGATTCCCGAGGACATCGCGGTCGTCTCCTTCGATGGCTCGGCCGAGGCCGAGTACAGCTGGCCCCTGCTCTCCACGGTCGCGCAGCCGGTCGATGCGATGGCCCGAGCCGCCGTCGACGCCCTCCTGGACGGGGGCGGCCAGAAGAGCAATCGCATCTTCCCGCCGACCCTCGTGCGCCGCGCGTCCTGCGGCT
>NZ_JBKZWT010000575.1:0-1007 GCF_047759905.1 Sinomonas sp. G460-2
CGTCCGCCTTCACGACCGCCATGACGCGGGCGGGATCGGCGACGGTCCGCAGGACGCGGACGTTGTGGCGAATCGCCTCAAGGTCGACGACGGCGGCCCTCTCGGGGAGGCGTTCGGCTAGCGGGTGAGGCGTGGAGGTCACGCCCACGAGTCTATTCCAGCGCGCGGAAACCGTAGCCTTGGATGGTGCAGCATCAGGACCGCGTGGCGATGATCAGCCTCCACACGTCGCCGCTCGAGCAACCGGGCGCAGGCGACGCGGGAGGCATGAACGTCTACATCAGCCACCTCGCGCGCGCCCTCGCGGCGGACGGCCTCGGGGTGGACATCTTCACGCGCGCCACCGACCCGTCCCAGCCGGACGCCGTCGCAATCTCGCCCGGCGTCACGGTCCATCACGTCCCTGCGGGACCGGCCCGGAAGCTCGCGAAAGAACAGATGCCGCCGCTCGCGGACGAGTTCGCCGAGGGCATCCTGCGGCGCACCCGCGGCGCCGCTCCTCCGCGGGCCGTGCACAGCCATTACTGGGTCTCCGGTCTTGCGGGGCTGCGAGCGGCCACCGAGTGGGACGTTCCGCTCGTGCACACGATGCACACGATGGCGCGCGTCAAGAACCGCCATCTCGCGGCGGGGGACGTCCCCGAGCCCACGTGGCGCGAGCGCGGTGAGCAGCGCATCGCGGACGCCGCGGCCCGATTCACGGCCAACACGGCGGCCGAGCGGGACGAGCTCGTGCGGCACTACGGCGTGGACGAGGACCGGATCGACGTCGTGAGCCCGGGCGTGGACCTCGACATCTTCCGGCCCGCGTTCCGATCCCGCGCGAGGGTCGCGTCCGGCGTGCCCGCGGCCTCCTTCCACGTGCTGTTCGCGGGCCGGCTCCAGCGGCTCAAGGGCCCGCAGGTGCTCGTCGCGGCGGCTGGCGAGCTGCACCGCCGTCGTCCGGACATTCCGCTCGTGGTGAGCGTCATCGGCGCGCCGAGCGGCTCGCTGGGCCTCGACCTCGA
>NZ_JBKZWT010000576.1:0-916 GCF_047759905.1 Sinomonas sp. G460-2
AGTGGGATGTGGCTTGTCTAAGGCCCACTCCAACTCGGAGGTTCTCATGTCCCACCGTAACGCCCGGCTGACCGTCCATGGCCGCAGGCTGATCGTCGACCGGCACCAGGCCGGTTGGAAGCAGGCCCATATCGCCGCGGCGATGGGCATCTCCCGCAAATGCGTGAAGACCTGGATCGACCGCTACGCCGTCGAAGGCGAAGCGGGCCTGGAGACCCGGTCCTCGCGGCCGCACACGATGCCCGCCCGGACCGCGCCCGAGGTCGAGCAGGCGGTCCTGGCTGCCCGGGCCGAGCACCGCGAAGGCCCCGACGTGCTGGGCCCGAAGGTGGGGGTCCCGGCCAGGACGGTGTCGCGGATCCTGCGCCGGCACGGGGTGCCCTGCCTGCGCGAGTGCGACCCGATGACCGGCGATCCCATCCGCTCCTCGAAGTCCACCGCGGTCCGCTACGAGCGCGTCCGGCCCGGCGAGCTGGTCCACATGGACGTCAAGAAGCTCGGCCGGATCCCCGACGGCGGCGGGTGGAGGGCCCTGGGCCGGGCCGAGGGAAACCGCGCCCGCAAGACCACGATCGGCTACGACTACGTCCACTCGCTGGTCGATGACCACTCCCGGCTGGCCTACTCAGAGATCCTCCCGGACGAGAAGGGGACCACCTGCGCCGGGTTCCTCGAACGCGCCGCGGCCTACTTCGCGGCCAAGGGCATCGCACGGATCGAACGCCTCATGACCGACAATGCCTTCGCCTACCGCCACTCCAACGACCTCAAGCGCGTCTGCGCCGCCTTGGGCGTCAAGCAGAAGTTCATCAGGCCCCACTGCCCCTGGCAGAACGGCAAGGTCGAGCGCCTCAACCGCACCCTGGCCACCGAATGGGCCTACCGGCGCCCCTTCACCAGCAACACCGAACGCCAA
>NZ_JBKZWT010000577.1:0-689 GCF_047759905.1 Sinomonas sp. G460-2
GTTGCAGTCGTCGGCGTAGAGGCGCACCTCGGAGCGCCACACGGTCAGGGCCCGGGGCGTGGACGGGACCGTCGCGGTGCCCGCGATGGGCTGGAACGGGCCGCCCTCGACCGAGAACTCCCCCGTGAACACCGTCGCCAGGGAAGCGGCGACATCCCCCGTGGCGGTGTAGGCGTGGCTCGTGGCCGTCTTCTCCCCCCACCGCGCCTCGGGGATCGGCCCGCCCGGGGCCGCGGTGGTCAGGGTGGTCCCGTCCCCGTACGACCACCGGTACTCGGCCGGGGCCACCCGCACCTCCACCGCCCGGCCCGCGATCGTGAGCCGGAAGGACTGCCCCGCCGGCTCCGCGTACAGGTTCGTCTCGGCCCCCTTGAGCGTGTGCCGGCCCGGCTGGGACCCCAGCACCGGCGCCGCGATCGGCAGCTCCCGCAGCTGCCGCTCCGTCACCGCCACCACCAGGCCCCCACCCGGACGCTCCGGCGGCACACCGTCGAACATGCAGGCCTGCTCGAGCCGCTCCCACGCCCCCGGGCTGGCCTGCGGCGCCCTGAACCACGTCACCAACAGTGCCGCCCGGTCACCGCCCGACCGGCACTTCCGATTGACCTCCACACACATGTCCCACGCCCCATCACCCTCAACACACGCAGGCCGATAGCTGTACACAAACGGATCCACCGTCCCAGCAG
>NZ_JBKZWT010000578.1:0-653 GCF_047759905.1 Sinomonas sp. G460-2
CCAGCGGCGCCGGAATTCCTCGCTGCGCGTGGACAACTCGCCCACGAGGTCGTGGAGCTCCTTGTTGTCAGGGTCACGGCCAGCCTCAGAGCGCAGAATGGAGACGACCATGTTCGCCGCCCAGCCCCAGTCGGTCTGCAAGCTTCGGCTTCGCTCGTCGAGGAAGGTGAAGATGGCGAGATTCGGGGGATACCCCGGCATGTCGAACGCGTCCTTGTAGAAGGCGCGGGCGAGGGAGTTCACGGCAATCAAATCCAAGCGGCCGTTGCGGACGAACGCCGGACCCGCGGTGAATCCGTCGAGCACCCATTGAAGGCTCCTGTGGGGTGCCCAAGACTTGGCGTTCCGGTGCCGCAGCGGCCGCGCCACCGGTGTGGACGCGTGAGCGAGATCGAACAGGTGCGCCCTCTCGGCGTCGTCGAGTTGCAAGGCCTTGGCGATGCTGTCGAGAATCTCCGGGGACGCCCCGCTGAGGGCGCCCTGCTCCAGCCGGGTGTAGTACTCGACGCTCACGCCGGCCAGCGCGGCGACTTCACCGCGGCGCAGTCCCATCACACGGCGGTTCTTGCCCTCCGGCAGACCGACCTGCTGAGGGGTAAGCCGGGCACGCCGCGAGCTGAGGAACTCCCGCACTTCTGCTCGGTTTTCCATGC
>NZ_JBKZWT010000579.1:0-621 GCF_047759905.1 Sinomonas sp. G460-2
CGTGCCTGCTGTTGATCTTGAAGAACTGACGTGGACCGATGTTGACCGCAAGGCGGTGGACACGATCCGCGTCCTGGCCGCCGACGCGGTGCAGAAGGTGGGCAACGGGCACCCGGGCACGGCAATGAGCCTGGCGCCGGCCGCATACCTGCTCTTCCAGAAGCTCATGCGGCACGATCCGGCGGACCCGCAGTGGATCGGTCGCGACCGGTTCGTCCTCTCCCCCGGGCACTCCTCGCTCACGCTGTACATACAGCTGTTCCTCGCCGGGTACGGCCTCGAGCTGGCCAACCTCGAGTCGCTGCGCACGTGGGGCTCGCTGACCCCGGGCCACCCCGAGTACGGGCACACGAAGGGCGTCGAGATCACCACGGGCCCGCTGGGGCAGGGCCTCGCGTCCTCGGTCGGCTTCGCGTACTCCCAGCGCCGGGAGCGGGGCCTGTACGATCCGGCCGCCGCCGAGGGCACGTCCCCGTTCGACCACACCGTGTGGGTCATCGCGTCCGACGGCGACCTCCAGGAGGGCGTGACCTCCGAGGCGTCCTCGCTCGCGGGCCACCAGGAGCTGGGCAACCTCGTGGTGATCTACGACGAGAACCACATCTCGATCGAGGACGACAC
>NZ_JBKZWT010000058.1:0-17205 GCF_047759905.1 Sinomonas sp. G460-2
CGCCGGGTTCGGCTGTCCGCGCCGACAGGTACGGGCCAGGGCGCCTGACGCGGATCGGACGTGGACGCGCCCACATCAGGCGGCCGTCGTTGCAGCCTTCGACCAATCGGGCGGCAGCGAGCTGAGGCGGGCAGCCACCCGGCTGCCCGTGACAGACCCCAAGAAGACCCAAGAAGAACAGCACGGGCAGCAGACGCGACCCATCCCGGACCGCGATTCCAGACCAACGAAAGGAACCGATTTGACGACCACCCCAGAATTCATCCCCGTCGGCGCACTCGGAGAGGAGTTCGCCTCGGACAGCAACGCCCTCGAAGAGAACGCCGGACTGGGCGGCAGCTCGCTGACCCTGCGGTTCCCCGGCGACCGGGTGCACGAGTGCACCGTGTCCGGCGATTCGACCGTGGCCTGGGATGGCCGGGAGGCCCAGGCACGGGTCACCTCGATCCGCGCCGGGGTGTACCTCCTGGACTTCCTGGTCGGAGGCGCTGTCAAGGAATCGCTCAGCCTTGTCCTCGACACCGCAGGAGGACAGGCGACCCTCGTCGCCGGCTACCTGCCCAACGCAGAGGAGGCCTCCGTCGCCGCCCTCGAAAAGGCCCGCGCCGGATCGGATCTCACGGGAGTGCGCGTCGAGATCCTCCACGGCACGATCGACGGACTCGCAGGCGGCGTGCCGCATGGGCCCACAAAGGACCTGCTCGGGCTCCGGAACCGCTACCGCTACAGCCCCCATGAGGTTTACGAACACATCTACCTCAACCAGGACTTCTACACCTGGCACTGCCTGCAGGGCGCCGAATCCGGCCTCGCCGACACCGACAGATGCCACTACATCAAGATCGCCGACGGGCTGTACCTGTTCGTGTGGCGGGAGAAGATCGTTCCCACCCTGGGAGTCATCCTGATCGACATGGAGCGGCTCAAGACCGACGGCAAGATCCTCGGCTACAGGGGATTCGACTTCGACGACTACGTGAACTTCCGTGTCGGGGCCGTCGTCGACGTCCTGAACGAAACCAGGCACTGACGGCACCTAGAACGTGCTGGGCACCAGGGACCGCGCCCGGCACCGCGTACCTGGCGTGATGATGCTCCCTGTGTCCAGCCCAATCTCGGGACCAGGTTCGCCGCGTGCTGGCCGGCGGGGCAGACCGTCGAGCCGACACCGAACCCTGGCCTTCAGGTGCATGCCCTGCGCCAGCACCGGGACCCCGCGAGTCGACTCCCGCGTCCGAGACGCGGAGTCCGCGGCCGAGCGCCGGCCTCTTGTTCAGGGTCGGCCTTCAGCCGTCGTGGCGGTGGCGAGGCCGCGGGCCGCGTCGATGACGGCGTCGACGCGCCTCGGGCGCCGGGCGCCGGGAGCGACGGCCGCCACGACGCCGTTGGCGGGAACGTCGTCGGCGACGGGCACGAGCGCGACTCCGGACGCCGCGAACAGGTGCTCGACGCCGCGCCACACGTTCGTGACGCTGTAGGCCCGGCCACTCGCCACGAGGCCCCGGATCGTCTCGGCCACAACACTCCGCCAGCGCACCCGCGGCTCGACACCGGCCGACTGGAACATCGCGAGGACGCGCTCGGCACTCGGCGGGACGTCGAAGAGGACGGCGTCCTGGTCCGCGAGGTCGGCGAAGCGCAGCGACCCCGCGCCGGCAAGCGGATGGTCCACGGAGAGCAGGAAATGCGGCCGGGACTCGGCGATCGGCAAGAGGTCGACGCCGGGCACCGACTGGAGCGAGTACACGAACGCCGCGTCGAGCTCACCTCCGGCGACCGCCACCTGAAGCTCCTCGGCCGCTCCCTCGACGAATTCGAGCTCGATATCAGGCCAGCGGCGGCCCAGCTCCGCGATCAGCCGCGGCATGAGCCGCGGGCTGATCGCGATCATGCACCCGACCGTCACCCTCCCCGCCAGCTCCTCAAAGCCTCTGCGGACGGCCCCGGGTATCTCGGACGTCTCGGCGAGAACCCGCCTCGCCCGCACGCCGAGGGCATGTCCCGCGACTGTCGGGACGACCCGCTTGGAGCGCGTGCGCAGGAAGAGGTCCACGCCGAGCGCGCGCTCGAGCTGCCCGACGGCCATCGACGCCGCCGCCTGGGAAATGCTGCTGCGCTTGGCCGCCTCGGTCACGGAACCCGCGTCGAGTACCGCGACGAAGTATTCGAGCTGGCGCAGCGTGAATTCCGGCATAAGCTCTCCTGATCAGGATCCTCAGATTGATTGATTATACAAATGAGGTGGGGCGCACCAGACTGGAATCCTGTCAAGAACCGAAGGAGTTTCCATGGCCTCGCGCCTCGCCCCGCACGTCGTCACCCTCGGCACGGCCGGCGGTCCCCGCTGGTGGGCCGCCGCCGACTCCGGCGAGCGGACGGGAATCGCGACGGCTGTCGTTGTCGGCGACGCGTTCTACCTCGTGGACTGCGGGCAGGGGGCAGGGCGACGGATGGCGCAGGCCGGGCTCGACCTCGCGAACTTCCGGGCCCTGTTCATCACGCACCTGCATTCGGACCACGTCTACGACCTCGCGGGCCTCGGCATATTCGGCCTCTACGCCCTCCAGGACCGCACGGACCCCGTGCGCATCATCGGCCCCGGCAGCCGCGGTGAGCTGCCCCCGGTCTCGCCGCGCGCCGTCGTCGTCCCTACCCCGCTCGCGCCCGCCAACCCGACCCCCGGCACAAAGCGGACGTTCGAGGCGCTCATGGCCGCGCACGCCACGGACCTCAACGACCGCATCCTCGACAGCCTCAAGCCGAGCCCGCTCGACGTCTTCCGCGCCGAGGACATCAGGCTCCCGGACGGGATTGGCTACCACCCCAACGACAACCCCACCCCCGCGATGGCGCCCTTCGAGGTCTACCGCGACGAGCTCGTGACGGTCACCACCATCCTCGTGGAGCACCCACCGATCGCGCCCGCGTACGCGTTCCGCTTCGACACCGCGGAAGGCTCCGTGACGATCTCCGGGGACACGTGCTTCACCCAGAACCTCGTGACGCTCGCGCAGGGCACGGACCTCCTGCTCCACGAAGCGATCGACTTCGAGTGGGTCGAGCAGCTCTACGGCGACAAGACCGACGACGCGTCCCGAGCCGCGCGCGACCACCACTACAAATCGCACACGGGCGTCCGCGGGGCCGCCAAGGCAGCAGAGGCCGCGGGCGCACGCCAGCTCGCCCTGCACCACCTCGTTCCGGGCCACGCGCCAAGCCGAGTCTGGGAGGAGGCGGCCGACCACTTCTCGGGCCGCTTCGTCCTCCCGCGAGACCTCGACACCATCCCCTTCGGCCCTCAGCGCTGAGAGCCACCTACAGGAGACGCCATGACCTCCACCAAGCTCGACGCGAACGCGCAGACCTCGCTCAACACGAAGGACATGCGCCGGATCCTCGGCTCGTCCTTCATCGGAAGCGCGATCGAGTACTACGACTTCATGCTGTACGCGACCGCCGCGTCGCTCGTGTTCGACAAGGTGTTCTTCGCGAACCTCGGCCCCGGCTTCGCGCTCTTCGCCTCGTTCGCGACGCTCGCGGTCGGGTACGTCGCGCGGCCGCTCGGCGGAGTCGTCTTCGGACACTTCGGCGACCGCCTGGGCCGCAAGAGGATGCTCGTGCTCTCGATGCTCATCATGGGCTTCGGCACCGCGGCGATCGGGCTACTGCCGACGACGGCGCAGGCCGGCATCGCCGCACCCATCACCTTGGTCGTGCTGCGGCTCGTTCAGGGCGTCGCCGTGGGCGGGGAATGGGGCGGAGCCGCGCTGATGGCCGTCGAGCATGCGCCGGCGTCCCGGCGCGGATTCGCCGCAGCCTTCGCCAACGCAGGCGGACCGGCCGGCGCGGTCCTCGGGACGCTCGGGCTCTCGCTCTTCGCAGCGGTCTCGGGCAAGGACTTCCTCGTGTGGGGCTGGCGGGTGCCATTCCTGCTCAGCGCTCTGCTCATCGCCGTCGGCCTCGTGATCCGCCTCAAGGTCTCCGAGACGCCCGCCTTCCGGCGGCTCGACGCCGCGGGCGAGCAGCGCAAGACCCCGCTCGTCGACGTGCTCCGCAACCACCCCCGGGCCGTGCTGCTCGGACTTGCCGCAACGACCGCGTTCTACGTGTGCCAGGCCATGACGACGGTGTGGGGCGTTTCCGTCGCCGTCGAGAGCGGCGCCGACAAGAACGGCGTCCTGAACATCAAGGCGGCCGCGGCCGTGCTGACGCTCGTCGTCTGCTTCTACTCGGCGCGGCTGAGCGACCGGATCGGGCGCAGGCGCGTGCTCATCGGGGCCTCCATCCTCGGGGCGGTGCTCGCGTACCCCATGCTGTGGCTCATGACCGACGGAACGCTGTGGGGCTTCGGGCTCGCGATCGTGCTGGGCAACGGGCTCGTGCAGGGCTTCCTCTACGGGCCGATCGCGGCATACGTCGCGGAGCAGTTCCCCACCAGAAACCGGTATACGGGCGCATCCCTCGCCTATCAGGGAGCGGCGATGCTCGGGGCTGGGTTCACGCCGATGATCGTCGCGGGGCTGAGCCTCGCGGGCGGCGGGACCGTGTGGCTCATCGGGGTGTTCTGGGTCGCGATCCTTGCCGCGGCCGCGGTGGCCGTGAGGGCGACGCCCGAGGGCAGGGGCCGCGAACTCGACTGAGCCCCGCGATTGCTTGGCCGAAGAACTGCAGAGGTCACTTCTTGGATCGCAAGGCGCCTGGTGACGAGGCGCACCGCGCCCGTCCTGAACCGGCTCGAGCCCGTCGACGGCGATGTCAGATGGACCTGTTGGTGCTGGGCCCGTCGAGCCAGGGCGGCCGGACGTGCTCCTTGACCCGCATCAGGGTCGGCATCGGCCCCGCGCCCGCCAGTGCGGTGACACACACTGTCCGATCTGTCCGTCCATGTACGCCAACCTACCGGAGCCGACGGCTCAGACCCGTCCTGGACCGACCTGCTAGAAGGGGACTCCGCATCGAAGCGCGACATTGGCGTACGGCGTCGCCTCGCCGGAACGCACGATCAGCTTGGCCCTCGGCGTGAGCAGTTTGAACTCTTCGTGCGGCACCGATTCGACGGCGCCGATGCGGCTGCGGACCCATTCGTCGGGCTTGGTCCCCAGGCACTCGCTCGCCACCACGCAGGAATCGACGACGAGTTCGCCGAGCACGGCGTCGAGCACCTGGGCGAAGTCGGGGACACCCATGGTGAGGGCGAGATCGACGATGGGGGCGCCCAGCGGCAGGGGGAGGCCGCAGTCGGCGATGACGACGAGATCTCCGTGGCCCAGGCGCGCCAGACCGGCGTTGAGATCCGGGTTCAGGATTCCGTGCTTCTTCACGAAGTTCCTCCGGGGAGTCGGTCGGTTGTGTACGGGTAGGACGACTGGGCGCCGGGGCGTTGCACAGCAAAGGCGCCGACGCGGACGGCCAGTCTCACGGCGTCCTCGAGGGAATCGCCCTCGGCGATTCGGGCGCTGAGCGCGCCCACGAAGGCATCTCCAGCCCCGGTGGTGTCGAGGGCATCGACCGGGGGAGCCTCAACGCCGACGAGGGAGGTCCCTTGGGACACGAGCGCGCCCCGGGCTCCTCGGGTCATGACCACCGACCGGATTCCCTGGCCGACGAGAGCCGCTACCACCGATTCGTCCGCTGCCGGGCCCTCGCCGCCCGAGGCCCCCAGCATCTCCAGGGCGAGCCGCCCCTCATGCTCGTTGACGATCAGCGGGTCTCCCCGGCGAAGCACGGCCGGGTCGAGCGGAATGACGGGAGCGAGGTTCAGCACGAGCCTTGCCGGGCTTGCCTGCGCCGCGGCGGCAGCCGCCTCCGCGGGCACCTCGCCCTGTAGCACGAGTACCGCCGCGTCGTCCAGGAGATCCCGGTGCTGGAGCACCATCGCTCGATCGACCCGCGCGTTGGCGCCTCGGGAGACAATGATCGAGTTTTCGCCATTGCGGTCGACGGCGACGAACGCCATGCCGGTCTCCCCCGGGACCACGGCGACGCCGCCGACGTCCACGCCGGCTTCGCGCAGGCCCATGAGGGCAAGGCTCGCATATGCGTCTTGGCCCACAGCGCCTATGAACGCGACTCTCGCCCCGAGCCTCGCCGCGGCGACGGCTTGATTCGCCCCTTTTCCTCCAGCCTGTGCCGTCGAAGAGTTGGCCAAGACTGTTTGCCCCGGCAGGGGGAGGGAATCGACGGCGAGCAGGATGTCCGTGTTGACCGAGCCGACGACGGCGACGAGCGGCTTCCGCGTCGCCTTCCCGGCGTCCGATGTGGGCGGTTCGTGTGATCTTGAGGCGTCATCGGTCGTTGTCACGTGAAATGTTATATCAGGTCGGGCAGGGATCGTCGAGAATCTTCTCGAGTAGAAGCGCCTTTGGTCGGGTTTCTGAGGGAATCATTGGATGCTTACGTGACGTCTTGACAGTGGTTGGGATCACATATACTTTGGGTTTGTAACGCAAACTGGCCACAAAATAACAGACAGCTAACACGAAGAGGTCGGCTGCACATCAGGCCAGGGGTTCCCACCAATCGATCGAGCACGACAGCAAGGGCCACTGCCGCCCTGCTGAGCCTGACAGGAGCGTCGACGCAGATGCGCGCAATTGTTTTCGAAGAGCCGGGGAAGCTCGCACTAACGGAGCTGCCCGATCCCACTCCGGGTCCGAAGGAGGTGGTCATCGAGGTTGCGGCCGTGGGCATCTGCGGCACGGACACCCACGTGTTCGACGGCGAGTTCGAGGGCACCGTCTTTCCCCTGATCCCGGGCCATGAGGCTTCCGGCACGGTCGTCGCCGTCGGCTCGGAGGCGACCAAGTTCGCGGTCGGCGACCACGTAGCCGTCAACCCCAGCACGACCTGCGGCGAGTGCGAATTCTGCCTCAACGGCAAGGGCAACTTGTGCCGCGAGTGGAACGGCCTTGGCGTGGTCGCGAGCGACGGCGCGGCGGCCCAGTACCTCAAGGCACCCGTGGGCAACGTGTACAAGCTGCGGCCGGAGACGGACCTCCACCAGGCCGCGCTCATCGAGCCGCTCGCCTGCGCGATCCGAGGCTACGACATCCTGCCGCGCAAGATGGGCGAGCACTACTTGGTCTACGGCTCCGGGACCATGGGCCTCCTCATGGCCCAGCTCGCCCCGCGCGCGGGGGCCGCGAGCGTCACGATCGTGGACCTCAACGAGAAGCGGCTCGAGGCCGCCCGCGAAGTGGGCATCGAAAACGTGCTCGGGAGTGCGAACGACGCCGACCGCGACCAGTGGGACGTCGTGATCGACTGCACGGGCGTGATCCGGGCGATCGAGGACGGGCTGCCCCGCGTCAAGGCCGGGGGCACCTTCCAGCACTTCGGCGTCGCGCCGGCCGAAGCCAAGGCCAACTACTCGCCGTTCCGGGTCTACCGGGACGAACTGAACATCGTGGGCACCATGGCCGTCCTGAACACGTTCGGCCGCGCGGTCGAGATGTTCGAGGCCGGTGCCATCGAGAGCCGGCCGATGATCAGCCACGCGTTCGCCCTCGACGACTACAGCGAAGCGCTCGACATGTTCCGCAAGGGCACGGGCCGCAAGCTGCAGATCCGGCCGAACGCCACCGAGTCCATAGTCCTCTGAGCTGAAGGGTGGAGATGTTGAACGCCGCAGCTGCGCCTCCGCGCACGCCCCAGGGCAGATCCCCGAGGATCGAGCCGAAGAAGCTCGTCATCCCCGCGATCCTGCTCGTCCTGCTCGTGCTGATGATCGCCAACACGAAATTCCTCTTCGGCAGCCAGGCCACGGAAGCGGCGCCGGGCACCTTCAGCCCCGCCTCCTACGCCCAGGAGAAGTACCAGTCGGAGATCTCACCCGACATCGAGAAGCGGGCCACGGACCTGACCACGGTGGCCACGGCCATCAAGGCCGATCAGGCCGCGGCCGCGAAGCAGTACGGCGTGGTCTCCGGATCGTCCGCGCCGGTCTTCTCGGTGAAGTTCACCGGCACGGCGGCCAAGCCGCTGGACAGCGGCCTCGTACAGGTCGCGGTTCCAGGCCTGCCCGCTGATGTCAAGGTCTTTGTGCAGGTCGGCCCCGCGGTCAACGGCACGGCTATCCGCGATGCCACGGGCAAGGTCGAGTTCTCGCAGTTCAAGAACCAGATCGACTACCAGAACGTCGGTGCCGAGCTCAACAACCAGGTCAAGCAGCTCGTCCTGAAGAACGTGGACAAGGCGACCCTCGAGGGCAAGCAGCTCTCGGTGGTGGGCGCGTTCCAGCTGGTGAGCCCGACGTCGTTCGTCGTCACCCCCGTGAAGATCGATGTGAAGTGATGAGCGCCGAAAACGCCACCCTCACGGGCAACGCCATCCTCCAGGCCCACAACGTCACAAAGCGCTACGGCGGCACGCACGCCCTCAAGGGCGTCGACTTCGAGGTGCTCGTGGGAAGGGTCGTGGGCCTCTTCGGGGAGAACGGGGCCGGCAAGTCCACCCTCATGAAGATCCTCTCCGGCATCGAGAGCCCGACGACGGGAAGCCTCGAACTGCGCGGAGAGCCGGTGGAATTCGCCAACACGGTCGAGGCTCGTGACCGAGGGATCTCGATCATCCACCAGGAGCTCAGCCTCTGCCCCAACCTCAGCGTCCGGGACAACATCTTCATGGGACGCGAAATCCTCACCAAGGCCGGTTCTGTTGACTACAAGGCCGAGTCCGAGGTGGTCGAGCGGCTCATGGAGCGGCTCGAGGAGCGCATCCACCCCGAGACGCTCGTAGCCGATCTCCGCCTCGGCCAGCAGCAGATCGTCGAGATCGCCCGCGCGCTCTCCACCGAGGCCCGGATTCTCATCATGGACGAGCCGACGTCGGCCCTGAGCGCCGCGGAGGTCGAGGTTCTCTTCAAGGTCATCCGTGACCTCACGTCCGACGGCGTGTCGATCGTCTACATCTCGCACCACCTCGAAGAGGCGATGGAGATCTGCGACCACGCGGTGGTGCTGCGGGACGGCGAGATCGTGGCTCAGGCGGAGACGAAGGATGTCAGCCTCGACTGGATCGTCGGCAACATGGTCGGGCGGAACTTCGACCTCGGCAGCCCGCCGGACGTCGAGTTCGGAGAGACCGCCCTGGAGATCGACGGCGTCAAGGTCGCCGATCCCGCCAATCCCGAGCGGCTCGCCGTGAATGGCATCTCCATCAACGTCCGTGCGGGCGAGATCGTGTGCATCTACGGGCTCATGGGCGCCGGGCGCACGGAGCTGCTCGAGGCGGCTGCGGGCCGCGGGCCCCTGGTCGGCGGCCGCATCACCGTGCATGGCCGGGACCTTGCGGGCATGACCATCGCCGAACGCATCAAGTGGGGCCTCACGCTCGTCCCCGAGGACCGGCAGCGTGACGGCCTCGTCCAGACCATGTCCGTGGGCAGGAACCTCTCCCTCGCGAGCATCGGGAGCTTCGTCAAGGGCGTCCTCATGTCTCCCTCGGCCGAGGGGAAGCTTGTGCGGCAGGGCATCCAGGACGTCCGCGTGAAGACCGCGGGCCCGTGGGCATCGATCGGTTCCCTCAGCGGCGGCAACCAGCAGAAGGTCGTGATCGGCAAGATGCTCGCCACGAACCCCAAAGTCATCCTGCTCGACGAACCGAGCCGCGGGATCGACATCGGTGCGAAGACCGAAGTCTTCAACCTCCTGAGCGAGCTCGCCGGGAAGGGCCTCGCGGTCCTCTACTCGACCTCCGAGGTCAACGAATGCTTCGGCGTCGCCAACCGGGTAATCGTCATGAGCAAGGGCAGGATCTCCGCCGAGTTCGACGCCACGACCGCCACCAAAGAGCAGGTCATGGCGGCGTCCGGAGAATCCGCCACCGCATCCACCACGAACGGACACTAGACATGAGCACCAAGTCAGCTCCCGCGGGCATCTCGAAGTCCGCCCGTTTCAGCGGCGGCCTGGACATCCCCCGGCTGCTCCTCGAAGGCCGGGCCTTCATCGCCCTGATCGTGATCGTCGTGGCCTTCTCCATCCTTTCGCCCAACTACTTCACGGTCGAGAACCTCCTCACCATGTCCTCCCACGTCGCGATCTTCGCGATCCTGGCGGTCGGGATGCTCATGGTCATCCTCAACGGAGGCATCGACCTCTCCGTCGGATCAACCGTCGGCCTCTCCGGGGTCATCGCGGGCTTCCTGCTGCAGGGCGTGAAGATCCCGGCCATCGGAATCGCGTTCTACCCCGCGGCGTGGGTGAGCGTCATCGTCGCCGTTGCGGTGGGCGCGCTCGTCGGCTGGATCAACGGCGCGCTCGTCTCGCGTTTCGGAGTGGCCCCCTTCGTCGCCACGCTGGGCACCCTCTACGTGGTGCGGGGTGCCGCGCTCCTCATCACGGGCGGCCTCACCTACCCCAACCTCCGCGGCGAGGCAGCGCTCGGCAACACCGGGTTCGACTGGTTCGGCTTCAACAGGATCCTCGGCATCCCGATCGGGGTCCTGTTCATGATCGTCATCGCGGCGGTCGCGGCCGTAGTCCTGAGCCGGAGCCCGTTCGGCCGCTGGCTCTACGCCTCCGGCGGCAACGAGCGCGCTGCCGAGCTCTCCGGCATCCCGGTGAAGAAGGTCAAGGTCCGCATCTACGTCATCTCGGGCATCTGCGCCGCGATCGCCGGCGTGATCGTTTCCTCCGAGCTGACCTCGGCGAACCCGACGTCGGGCAACTCCTTCGAGCTCACGGCGATCGCCGCCGTCGTCATCGGCGGAGCCGCGCTCTCCGGAGGGCGCGGCAACATCCGCGGCGTGCTCCTGGGCGCGTTCGTCATCGGCTTCCTCTCGGACGGACTCGTGATCGTCGGGGTCTCCGAGTACTGGCAGATGGTCTTCAAGGGCGCCGTCATCGTCGTCGCGGTCATGCTCAACCGCATCGAGCGCCGCTCGAAGCGCGTCAAGGCGACCACGCCCCCTGGCGGCCAGAGCACGGATCCCAGCAAGGGCGTCAAGAGCGCAACCGCCTCGTCTCCCGCCTAGCCACCACGCCTCACCCTTCACCAAGTCACCACCCTTCATCAAGTCGCCAACCCTTACCAAGAACACCGATAGCTCCATGAAAGGGATCACTATGTTCCGCAAGGCTGCAGTCGCCGTCGTCGCCGGCGTGGCCATCTTCGCCCTCTCCGCATGCGGAGGCTCCTCAGGCCAGAGCTCAGGCGGCTCGGCCTCCGGGGGCTCGGGCAACAAGCTCCTCACCGTGATCGTCAACGACCCTGCCAACCCGTACTGGAGCACCGAGGGTTCGGCTGCCAAAGCCGAGGGCGAGAAGCTCGGCTACCAGGTCACCGTGACGAGCCACAAGGGCGATACGAAGACTGAGAGCGATCTCATCGACGCCGCCATCACGAACAAGTCGGCGGCGATCCTCCTCGACCCGGCGAACGCGGACGGCTCCGTCGGCGCCGTCCAGAAGGCCGTCAACGCCGGCATCCCGGTCTTCACCATCAATGCCGAGATCAACCAGCAGGGCCTCGCCAAGGGCCAGCTCGTCTCGAACAACGCCCAGGGCGCAGCGCTCGGCGCCCAGGAATTCGTCAAGGCCATGGGCAGCAAGGGCAAGTACGTCGAGCTCAAGGGAGCTCCCTCGGACAACAACGCGGCGACGCGGTCCAACGGCTACGCGACGGTCCTCTCACAGGTTCCCGACCTGCAGCTCGTGGCCTCCGAGGTGGCGAACTGGGACCAGAAGCAGGGCCACGACAAGATGCAGACCATGCTCCAGGCCCACCCGGACATCCAGGGCGTGCTCGCAGGCAACGACCAGATGGCCCTCGGCGCCATAGCGGCCCTCAAGGAGGCCGGCAAGCTCGCAACCGTCAAGGTCGGCGGCTTCGACGGCGCCCCGGACGCCGCCGACTCCGTGAAGGCAGGCGAGCTCGCCTACACCGTCCTGCAGCCGGTCGTCTCCTTCGCGAAGAAGGCCGTAGACGAGGCCGACTCGCTCATCAAGAACGGCAAGACGGGCGCAGACACGGAGAAGCAGGCCTTCGACTGCACGCTCGTGAACAAGGACAACATCGCCAAGTACACGGGCCCCTTCACCCTCTCGCAGTAACCGCCTCGCCGTGGGCCGTCGGTGACGAGGACCGGCGGCCCACCCTGGTCAAGGAGACCGTCCTCATGGCTTATCTCTTCAACGATCCGTCGGACTTCGCCGACGAACTGACCGCCGGATTCATCGCCGCCTACCCGCGCTGGGTCCGAAAGGTCCCGGGCGGAGTAGCGCGTTCGACGGCGTCTAAGCCCGGCACCGTCGCCGTCATCATCGGCGGCGGCTCGGGGCACTACCCGGCCTTCGCCGGGCTGGTCGGGCCGGGACTTGCGCACGGCGCGGCGATGGGGAACATCTTCGCCTCGCCCTCGGCCCAGCAGGTCTACTCAGTGGCGAAGGCCGCCGAATCCGGCGGCGGCGTCCTCCTCACGTACGGCAACTACGCCGGGGACGTCCTCAACTTCAACCAGGCCCAGGACCGGCTCAACGGCGAGGGCATCCGCACCGCCACAGTGGCCGTCACCGACGACATCTCCAGCGCACGTGCCGACGAGGCCCACAAGCGCCGCGGCATCGCGGGCGACCTCGCGGTCTTCAAGGTGGCCGGCGCGGCGGCGGACGAAGGACGCATCCTCGACGAGGTCGTCGACGTGGCCTCACGCGCCAACAGCCGGACCCGCTCGTTCGGCATCGCCTTCTCCGGCTGCACGCTCCCTGGGTCTGCCGAGCCCCTCTTCACCATTCCCGAGGGGAAGATGGCGGTCGGGATGGGGATCCACGGCGAGCCGGGTATCGGCGAAGAAGATCTCCCCAGCGCCGATCAGGCCGCCGAACTGCTGGTCCGCTGGCTGCTCTCCGAAGCGGCCGATGGCCCCGAGGGAAGCCGCGTGGCGCTCATCCTCAACGGGCTGGGCTCGGTCAAATCCGAAGAACTCTTCGTCGTCTACAAGCGGGTCGCGGAGCTCCTCGATGAAGCTGGAGTGACCATCGTCGAACCCGAGATCGGCGAGATGGTCACGAGCTTCCAGATGGCCGGCATCTCGCTCACCCTCATGTGGCTCGACGGGGACCTCGAACGCTACTGGAAGGCCGCCGCGAGCACCCCGGCGTTTCGGAAGGGCGCGGTCGAAGAAACGGACGACGGCGCGTGGGCGCCAGAGCGCTCGCTGGGCACCGAGGACGAGCTCCCGACCTCGACAGCGGAATCCCGGTCCGCGGCCGCCGTCGTCCAGGAACTGCTCGAGGCGGTGCGCGAGGTGATCGATGCGAACGTCGATGATCTCGGACGGCTCGATTCCATCGCCGGCGACGGAGACCACGGGATCGGCATGCAGCGCGGCGCGACCGCCGCGGCGAAGGCCGGCCGGGAAGCCGTGGGCCGAGGCGCCGGTGCGGGAACCCTGCTTTCGCGCGCGGGCGACGCCTGGGCCGACAAGGCCGGAGGCACCTCCGGGGCCCTCTGGGGAATGCTGCTGGCCACCATCGGTGGCCGCCTCGGGGACCAGGAGCGGCCCACCGCCGAAGCGGTGTCCCGGGGCGTGAGCGACGGTGCCGCCAAGATCATGGAGTTCGGCAAGGCCCAGCTCGGCGACAAGACTCTCGTAGACACACTCGTCCCTTTCGCGGTCGCGCTCGAGAAGGCCGTGGCCAGGGGGAGCTCGCTCGCCGAGGCCTGGGCGGCCGCAGGAGAAGTTGCAAGGGCCTCGGCGGAAGCCACCGCCACCCTGGTCCCGAAGATGGGCCGAGCCCGGCCGCTCGCCGAGAAGAGCCTCGGCACGCCGGATCCCGGCGCGATGTCCATGGCCATGATCATCAGCACCGTCGGTACACGCATCAGCGCAAAGGAGAAAATCAGTGACTGAGAAGCTGCGCATCGTCGTGGGAAGCGACGATGCCGGACTGGCCTACAAGGACATCCTCAAGAAGGACCTCGAGGGAAACGACCTCGTCGAATCGGTCATCGACGTGGGCGTCGACGTGGACGGGAAGACCCCGTACCCCACCATTGCCATCGGCGCTGCCGAACTCATTGCGGCGGGGAAGGCGGACCGCGCCCTCCTGGTCTGCGGCACGGGCCTTGGCGTCGCGATCGCCGCCAACAAGGTCGAGGGGATCCGGGCCGTCACGGCTCACGACAGCTACTCGGTCGAGCGCTCCGTGCTGAGCAACAACGCCCAGGTCCTGACCTTCGGCCAGCGGGTGATCGGCTTGGAACTCGCCCGCAGGCTCGCCCGGGAATGGCTGACCTACCGGTTCGACGAGTCATCGCCGTCCGCCGCCAAGGTCCAGCTCATGAACGACTACGAGGCCGATCGCGGTGCCTGAGAAGCTGCCGGTGGTGGTCCCATGGCCCCGGACCTGACGAACGGACGCCCCCGGCCAGCCCTGCTCGGCATCAGCCTCAAGCTCTACTTCGGCCACCTGCAGACACTTGACTGGTGCCGGCAGGTCGCAGAGCTCGCCACCACACATCCGGCGATCCAGCGCGGAGCCGTCTCGCTGTTCATCATGCCGAGCTTCCCGTCTCTGGCGCACGTCGAGGGCATCTTCGAGGGAACTCCCGTGAAGACCGGAGCGCAGGACCTCCACTGGGATGATTGGGGGGCCTACACAGGCGAAGTCAGCGGGACGAGCCTCCGGGAAGTGGGATGCACCTACGTGGAGGTCGGGCACGCGGAGCGCCGCCGCCTGTTCGGCGAGACGGACGAGGTCATCAAGGCCAAGACGCAGGCGGCCTTCAGGAACGGTCTGGTCCCCGTCATCTGTGTGGGTGAGACCGAGGAAGGGCCCGCGGACACCGCGGCTGAAGCGTGCGTGGAGCAGCTGGCCGCAGCCCTGGCCGACTCCGTGGCGGGAGAAGGGAGCATCGTCGTCGCCTATGAGCCCGTGTGGGCCATCGGTGCCGAAGCTCCTGCGGATGCCGGACATATCCTGCCCGTGACACGGCGCCTCCGGCAGTGGCTTGCTTCCGATGGCCGCTACCCTCAAGGATCGGTGATCTACGGCGGAAGCGCCGGGCCAGGCCTCCTGACCCGGCTCGCAGAAGGAGTCGACGGGCTGTTCCTGGGACGCTTTGCGCACGAGGTGAACGCCTTGTCTGCGGTCATCGACGAAGCGGCCGAGGCGTTCGTGTAACTGCACAGAAGATCATCATCAGGAGGGAGCCACGATGGACGAGGGAATCGGCTCGCCGGGCCGTTCGACCCGGCAGCAGGAGCGCCAACGGGCCATATCCGAAATGGTCATGGCGGAGGGGGCAGTACGCATCGACCAGCTGGCGGAGCGATTCGGCACGAGCCAGATGACCATCCACCGGGATCTCGACGAACTCGAGGCCCGGGGGCTGGTACGGAAGTCCAGGGGTGTGGCGACGGCGCTCTCCTCGAGTCTGGTCGAATCGAGCGACGTCTACCGCACCGGCCAGCAGCAGGAAGAGAAGGCGGACATCGCCAGAGCGGCGCTCGACTTCATCGAGGCGGGCCAGGCCGTGTTCGTCGACGATTCCACGACCGTCCTCCAGCTGACCAAGCTGCTCGGAAGCAGAACGCCACTGACCGTCCTGACCAACGTGCTGACCATCATGGAGGAGCTCAAGGACACCCGCGGCATCTCGCTCGTGGCCATCGGGGGCGCCTACTTCAACTGGTGCAGCGCGTTCATGGGCAGCATGACCACAGACGCCATCAGGAAGCTCCGCGCGGACGTCTTCGTGATGTCCACGGCGGCGATCATCGATGACGTCTGCTTCTTCCAGAACCAGGCCACGGTCGAGGTCAAGCGGGCCATGTTCGAGAGCTCGGCCACGCGGATCCTCCTCGCAGACCACACAAAATTCACCAAACGGGCACTCTACGCCTTGGCGCCCCTTGCCGAATTCGATGCCGTCATCGTGGACGCCAAGACCAGCCAGGAGGACATCCGGCGGCTCAGCTCCCGCGGTGTCAATGTCGTCGTCGCCCGTCCCCAGAGCCTGCACCCGCAGCAATCCGCCGGGTGAGCCCGAACGAACAGGAGCAACCAGTGACCAGCCTTGCCCAGGGAGCGAGCACCGAAGCCGCCCTGCCCACCGCCATGCGCGCCGTCGTCTGCAATGGGCCCAACGACTACCGGCTCGAGGAGCGCCCAGTCCCCACGCCCGGCCCGGACGAGCTGCTGATGAAGGTCGAGGCCGTGGGCGTCTGCGCGAGCGACGTCAAGTGCTATCACGGCGCCGCCAAGTTCTGGGGCGACGAGCATCGGCCGGCGTACACGCAGAAGGGGATCACGCCGGGACACGAGTTCGTCGGGATCGTCGTGGCCGGGGGCGACGCCGCCCTCGAGCGCCGCGGGGTCTCGATCGGCACGCGGATCGTGTGCGAGCAGATCGTGCCGTGCGGGGAATGCCGGTTCTGCCAGCGCGGCCAGTACTGGATGTGCGCGCCCCACGAGATGTTCGGCTTCCGCGGGTTCGACGGCGCGATGGCCGACTACGTTCTGGTGTCCGCGAGGGCGCGCACCCACGTGGCCCCGGCGGACCTCCCGGCGCACCACGCGGCGTTCGCCGAGCCCCTCTCGTGCGCCCTGCACGCCGTGGAGCGGGCCGGCATCCAGTTCGAGGACGTCGCGGTGGTGGCCGGCTGCGGCCCGATCGGCCTGGGAATGATCGCCGGAGCCCGCGCGAAGAACCCGATGACGGTCGTCGCGCTCGACATGTCGGATGAGAAGCTCGCGCTCGCGCGAAAGTGCGGCGCGGACGTGACCATCAACATCGCGTCCGAGGACGCGATCCAGCGAGTCAGGGACCTGACCGACGGGTACGGCGCAGACGTCTACCTCGAGGCCACTGGCCACCCCTCGGCGGTGTCGCAGGGCCTGAACATCCTGCGCAAGCTCGGGACGTACGTCGAGTACTCGGTGTTCCGGTCCGAGGCGACCGTCGACTGGTCGATCATCGGCGACGACAAGGAGCTCAACGTCCTCGGCGCCCACCTCGGGCCACACTGCTGGCCAGCCGCGCTCAAGCTGCTCCAGGACGGAAAGCTGCCCATGGCGGAAATCTGCAGCCACCAGTTCCCGCTCGAGCAGTTCCTGGACGCGATCAGCCTCGTGGGCAATCCTGTGGGCGGCTCGGTGAAGGTCTCCATCCTGCTCTGAGCGTGAGCGCCCGCACGCAGGGCAGCCCCATGCCCCGTGCCACCCCACCCGAGAAGAAGCCGCAACCGAAGGAGGACAGGCC
>NZ_JBKZWT010000580.1:0-612 GCF_047759905.1 Sinomonas sp. G460-2
CTCCTCGCGGTCCACGTAGCCGTAGAGCTCGGGGAGGATGAACCTCGCGGCGAGGAAGCCGATGAGGGACAGGACCGAGACGGCCAGGGTCGCGCCGACCTTGCCCCACGAGGCGGTGATGATCGGGAAGATGAACGCGCCGAAGAACGAGGCGGCCTTGACGAACACGTACCCGAAGCCCGAGGCCGTGGCCCGGAACCGGGACGGGGCGACCATCGAGGTGATCGTCATCCCGTTCGAGGCGTCCCAGTAGTGGCCCCACATGAGCACGCACGCGCCGATCACGATGAGCCACTTGATGTCCGCCCCGAGCGCGAACGCGCCGATGAGCAGGCCCACGAACGCGAGGCCGAAGCCCCACATCGCCACGCCGCGGTGGCCGATCCTGGTGATCATGATCGGGGCCACGAAGCCCGAGATCGTGGCCAGGACGTAGATCCCGGCGGTGACCAGGTTCGTGCCGGTGATGTTCGTGTTCGCGGCCGTGCCGACCACCCCGACCCCGGCGCTGACCAGGATCACGGGCAGGTAGAAGCCGAACGCGGTGAACTCCGCGCCCTGGCACGCGTTGGAGATCCAGCCGAAGATCGTGGCCCGGCGGCGGGTCTTGTC
>NZ_JBKZWT010000581.1:0-532 GCF_047759905.1 Sinomonas sp. G460-2
CGCGTTGAGGACCTTGCCCGATGCAGCGCGGGTCGAGACGTCCTTGCCTGCGGGGAACTCGGGGACGGAGCCATCCCAGCCCTCGGGGAGACGCCGCGCCTCGATGCGCTCCTGGAGGGCCGCGGCCTCGGGGTTCGCCGACGCCCACGCGTCGAAGCCCGCCTGCCACTCTGCACGGGCCTTCGCGCCGCGCTCGATCGCGCCGCGGGTGTAGGCGAGCACCTCGGGGTCGACGTCGAAGGACTTCTCCGGGTCGAAGCCCAGGACCTGCTTGAGGGCCGCGACCTCGTCGCCGCCGAGCGCCGAACCGTGGATCTTGCCGGTGTTCTGCTTGGTCGGAGACGGCCAGCCGATGATCGTGCGCAGCGAGATGATCGAGGGGCGCCCGGTCTCGGCCTTCGCGGCGACGAGCGCCTGGTAGAGCTCGGGCACGTCCTCGACGTACTCGCCGGTCTTGGTCCAGTCCACGCGCTGGGTGTGCCAGCCGTACGCCGCGTAGCGCGCCAGGACGTCCTCGGTGAAGGCGACGTCC
>NZ_JBKZWT010000582.1:0-532 GCF_047759905.1 Sinomonas sp. G460-2
TGCGTTGAGGACCTTGCCCGATGCAGCGCGGGTCGAGACGTCCTTGCCCGCGGGGAACTCGGGGAGGGAGCCATCCCAGCCCTCGGGGAGACGCCGCGCCTCGATGCGCTCCTGGAGGGCCGCGGCCTCAGGGTTCGCCGACGCCCACGCGTCGAAGCCCGCCTGCCACTCTGCACGGGCCTTCGCGCCGCGCTCGATCGCGCCGCGGGTGTAGGCCAGCACCTCGGGGTCGACGTCGAAGGACTTCTCCGGGTCGAAGCCCAGGACCTGCTTGAGGGCCGCGACCTCGTCGCCGCCGAGCGCCGAACCGTGGATCTTGCCCGTGTTCTGCTTGGTCGGGGACGGCCAGCCGATGATGGTGCGCAGCGAGATGATCGAGGGGCGCCCGGTCTCGGCCTTCGCGGCGACGAGCGCCTGGTAGAGCTCGGGCACGTCCTCGACGTACTCGCCGGTCTTGGTCCAGTCGACGCGCTGGGTGTGCCAGCCGTACGCCGCGTAGCGCGCCAGCACGTCCTCGGTGAAGGCGACGTCG
>NZ_JBKZWT010000583.1:0-498 GCF_047759905.1 Sinomonas sp. G460-2
GCGTGCCACCTCGCTCTTGCAGGCGAAGGGCACGCTCGGCCTCATCGCCACGAACACCGTGGCGCAGGGCGACTCCCGCGAGGTCGGCTTGGACGCGATGGTCGCCAACGGATTCACGATCACCCGCGCGATCCAGAGCCGATCGTGGCCAGCAGCCAGCGCGAACCTGGAGTACGCCGCAGTCTGGGGAACTATTGGCGAGGTGAGCGCCGGCGTCCCTCGAGTCTCGGACGGTATTGCCGTCAGGAGCATCAGCACGCTGCTCGAACCGGCTGGCCGAGTCGACGGGATGCCGGTCCGGCTGGCTGAGAATTCCGGCATCGCCTTCATAGGCTGCTACGTCCTCGGCATGGGGTTCGTGTTGGACCCGGAGGAGGCGCAAGAGTGGATTGCCGCCGATGCCCGCAACGCTGAGGTGCTCTTCCCATACCTGAACGGAGAGGACCTCAACCAGCGCTCGGACGCGTCGCCCTCGCGATGGGTTATCGACTTCAACGA
>NZ_JBKZWT010000584.1:0-497 GCF_047759905.1 Sinomonas sp. G460-2
ATCGGGCCGGTCCTGCCGGAGCTGTGGGGCGGATCGGCCGACCTGGCCGAGTCGAACAACACCACGATCGAGGGCTCGCCCTCGTTCATCCCGGCGTCCCGCTCGACGGCAGCGTGGAAGGGCAACCCCTACGGGCGCGTGCTGCACTTCGGCATCCGCGAACACGCGGCGGCCTCGATCGTCAACGGCATCACCCTCGGCGGGAAGACCCGGGCGTTCTCCGGCACGTTCCTCATCTTCTCCGACTACCAGCGCCCCGCGATCCGCCTCTCGGCGCTCATGGGCATCCCGTCCACGTACGTGTGGACGCACGACTCGATCGGCCTCGGCGAGGACGGCCCGACCCACCAGCCGGTCGAGCAGCTGGCCTCGCTTCGCGCGATCGTGGGCCTCGACGTCGTCCGTCCCGCCGATGCGAACGAGGTCGCGTGGGCGTGGAAGACCATCCTCGAGAACACCTCGAACCCGGCCGGCATCGTCCTGACCCGCCAGAACCT
>NZ_JBKZWT010000585.1:0-456 GCF_047759905.1 Sinomonas sp. G460-2
CTCGCGCAGGCCTTCTCCACGGGCGTGTGGGACCTGATCATCATCCGGTTCCTCATCGGCATCCCGCTCGGCTCCGACATCTCCAACGGCTACGCGTACATCATGGAGTCGATGTCCAAGGGCGCCCGCGAGGTCATGGGCAGCCGCTGGCAGTTCATGTTCGGCCTCGGCGAGGTCTTCTCGATCGTCGTCATCACGATCATGTACGCCGCGGGCATGGACCACGCCATCCTGTGGCGCGTGGCCCTCGCCATCGGCGCGATCCCCGCCGTCATCCTTCTCCTCGCGCGCCTCGACCTCCCCGAGACGCCCATGTCGCTCATCCAGCGCGGCAAGTTCGTCAAGGCCAAGGAAGTCTCCGAGCGACTGTTCGGGGACTCCCTCGAGATGCTCCCGAACCAGGACGTGGAGATCGAGAAGCCCAAGGTCAGCGACTTCCTCAAGGTCATCTGGGCC
>NZ_JBKZWT010000586.1:0-456 GCF_047759905.1 Sinomonas sp. G460-2
CGCCCAGATGACCTTGAGGAAGTCGCTGACCTTGGGCTTCTCGATCTCCACATCCTGGTTCGGGAGCATCTCCAGCGAATCGTCGAAGAGCTTCCGCGACACTTCCTTGGCCTTGACGAACTGCCCGCGCTGGATGAGGGACATAGGAGTCTCCGGCAGGTTCAGCCGGGCCAGCAGCAGGATCAGCGCCGGGATGGCGCCGATGGCCAGCGCAACTCGCCACAAGATGGCGTGGTCGATCCCGCTCGCGTACATGATCGTGATGACCACGATCGAGAAGACCTCGCCGAGGCCGAACATGAACTGCCAGCGGCTGCCCATGACCTCGCGGGCGCCCTTGGACATCGACTCCATGATGTACGCGTAGCCGTTGGAGATGTCCGAGCCGAGCGGGATGCCGATGAGGAACCGGATGACGATCAGGTCCCAGACCCCCACCGAGAACCCTTGGACGAT
>NZ_JBKZWT010000587.1:0-364 GCF_047759905.1 Sinomonas sp. G460-2
CCCGACCTGGGACCGCGGTGAAGGCGGCTTCGGCGACGTCTCCGGTGTGGCGAAGGGCGGCTACGTCCTGGCCGAGGCCCAGCGCGACGGCGCCGACGTGACCCCGGACGTGATCCTCATCGGCACGGGCTCCGAGGTCCAGCTCGCCGTCGCTGCCCGCGAGGCCCTCGCGGCCGAAGGCATCGCGGCCCGCGTGGTCTCCATGCCCTGCGTCGAATGGTTCAAGGCCCAGGATCCCGCCTACCGCGAGTCCGTGCTCCCCGCAGCCGTCAAGGCCCGCGTCTCCGTCGAGGCCGGCCTGGCCCTCGGCTGGCGCGAGTTCGTCGGCGACGCCGGACGCACGATCAGCCTCGAGCACTACGGC
>NZ_JBKZWT010000588.1:0-364 GCF_047759905.1 Sinomonas sp. G460-2
TCCGACCTGGGACCGCGGTGACGGCGGCTTCGGCGACGTCTCCGGCGTGGCGAAGGGCGGCTACGTCCTGGCCGAGGCCCAGCGCGATGGCGCCGACGTGACCCCGGACGTGATCCTCATCGGCACGGGCTCCGAGGTCCAGCTTGCCGTCGCCGCCCGCGAGGCCCTGGCGACCGAAGGCATCGCGGCCCGCGTGGTCTCCATGCCCTGCGTCGAATGGTTCAAGGCCCAGGATCCCGCCTACCGCGAGTCCGTGCTCCCCGCAGCCGTCAAGGCCCGTGTCTCCGTCGAGGCCGGCCTGGCCCTCGGCTGGCGCGAGTTCGTCGGCGACGCCGGCCGCACGATCAGCCTCGAGCACTACGGT
>NZ_JBKZWT010000589.1:0-285 GCF_047759905.1 Sinomonas sp. G460-2
GCGGAGGCGGAAAGTCGTACACAACGCGGCCGTCAGTCTCTGCGTGAACCTCGGCATTGGTTCCATTCAGGCGGCCGTGCGTATCTGAAGCTCTGGCGGGTGCGCCGGCGAAAACTGCCATGACTGCGAGCACCAAGAACAGCGATATCCCACGCTTCATCAGACATTTCCAGTTTCGGCGACGGTCCACCCCGATGCGCCAAAGACCGCGTAGATTTCTTGCCACGTACCCGACGGTTCCCCTGAAAATGCTCGTCCGACTACTGAGTCCGCGGTGTATTCGGT
>NZ_JBKZWT010000059.1:0-17188 GCF_047759905.1 Sinomonas sp. G460-2
CCGCCGTCCCGCCCTCTCGGGCGACCACGGCGTGGGCGACGTCGCGGCAACCGTCGGCGGCATTGTCGCCCTCCTCGTCCTCCCGGTCGCGTATCGGCACACCTACGATCACCCGCAGCACCATTGGCTCGCCGAACGCCCCGCATGGCGACGGTATCTCGGCGTCGTGGCCCTCGCCGCGGCGCACGGCGCGATCGCCTACATGGCCACGTGGGCGGGGTTCCGCATCTTTCAGGGGACGTTCAACGGGCTCACGATCGATGCCTTCGCCGGCGCCTTGGCGACCGCGGTCGTGGGCGGTCTCGCGGCGTACGCGACGTACCAGTCGGGCGCGCGCATGAACAGCTATCTGCTCTCGAACTTTCTCGCGACCTACCTCGCCGCCGGCGTCCTGACCTCGATGGTCACGACGATCAACTCCAATTGGTGGGAGGTCAACTTCAGCGTCCTGGGGGCCCGGGACAGCGGAATGGCCTCGTGGACGTTCAACCTCACGCTCATCACCTCGGGGATCGTCATCACGATGCTCGCCGAGTACGTCACGCGTGACATCCAGGCGCTCGCGGCGTATCGGGAGGACTGCCCGGCCGAGGAACGCAGGGGCTCGGCGGCGATGGTCCAGACCAGGCCGATTCTGGTGTGCCTCGTGCTCATCGGAGTCTTCCTCGCGGGCACGGGGCTCGTCCCAGTGGACTTCTACATGCCCGCCCACAACTCGATGGCGACGGCGATGAGCGGCGCCTACACCATCCTCGTCCTGTTCCTCCCGTGGTGGCTGCCGGGGCTGAGCCGGACCTTCCACGTGACCGGATTCGCGATGCTCGGTGGGGCGATCCTCGCCGTCTTCCTGTGGTTCCCGTTCGGCTACTACAACATGACGGCCATGGAGTTCTTCGTGGCCGGCGTGATCCTCGCGTGGCTCGTCCTGCTCATCCGCAACGTCGCCGCCGCGCTCGAGGATGCGCGGCGGGATGCACTGGGGAGGCGGGTTCAGGAGGAGCGGGCCGACCCCTGATTTGGCGATCGCCGGCGCGTCCCCTACTCTAGAAAGACCAAAGACCGCCGGTCGCTGGTTGTCGTGCGCTCAGCACGGATCCAGCTTAAGGTCCCCGGAAGGGGCGGCCTGCGCAGGTGAACGAGCGAAAGCTCCGGTGGGTTTGCCCGCCGGCCCTCTACGCCCCGTGCATCTGCGCGGGGCGTTCGTATTTCCGGGACCGAGTATCGGCCTAGATTCCCCGGAAGGAGGGTTATGGCAACGCCTACCAAGGTGGCAGCTGTCGAGGAGATCACCAAGGATTTTCAGGAGTCGTCAGCCGCAGTCCTGACCGAATACCGTGGGCTCACCGTCGCCCAGCTCAAGAAGCTGCGTCGCGCGCTCGGCCAGGACAACACGTTCTCGGTCGTGAAGAACTCCCTGGCCGCCATCGCCGCGAAGGAGGCTGGCGTCGACGCGTTCGACGGTCAGCTTGCCGGACCGACCGCGATCGCGTTCATCAAGGGTGACGCCGTTGCGGCCGCGAAGAGCCTGACCGACTTTGCCAAGGAGAACAAGCAGCTGGTCATCAAGACCGGCTACTTCGAGGGCAAGGCGCTCGATGCGAACGAGGTGGCCGCTCTGGCCGCCCTGGAGTCCCGCGAACTGCAGCTCGCGAAGGTTGCCGGCGTCCTCAAGGCGCCCATGGCCGCCGTCGCGCGCGTTCTCGACGCCCTGCGCGTCAAGCTCGAGGAGGAGAGCGGCGCTCCGGCCGCTGCTTCCGAGGCTCCGGCCGCCGAGCCCGCTCCTGAGTCGGCCGCTGCCGACGGAGCTGCCGAAGAGAACTGATCTCTTCCCCCACCCAGACACTCGGCGCGCCGTGGGAATCCCGGCCGTGCCACCGAATGAAAGGACGCCAACCATGGCGAAGCTCACCCAGGACGAGCTGATTGAGGCCTTCAAGGAGCTCACCATCATCGAGCTCTCCGAGTTCGTGAAGAAGTTCGAGGAGGTCTTCGAGGTCACCGCTGCTGCCGTGGCCGTTGCCGGCCCGGCCGCTGCCGAGGCCGCTGTCGAGGAGGAGAAGACCTCCTTCGACGTCATCCTCGAGGCTGCCGGCGACAAGAAGATCGCGGTCATCAAGGAGGTCCGCTCGCTCACGTCGCTCGGCCTCAAGGAGGCCAAGGACCTCGTCGACGCCGCTCCCAAGGCTGTCCTCGAGGGCGCCACCAAGGAAGCGGCGGAGAAGGCCAAGGAGGTCCTCGAGGCCGCTGGCGCTCGCGTCACCCTCAAGTAAGCCCCGAGCTTGCCGAGGCGAGCGCGTTGCTCCGCAACGCATCGCCCAGCCGAAGGGCCCCCGGTTCCGTTCAGGAACTGGGGGCCCTTCCCGTTGCGGGGTCATTGGCGGAGTGTTGTGGGTCCTCGGCGGAGGGGACGGGACCCCGCAACCTCAGAGCGGGTCGCTGATGTCCGCGACCGTCGCGCCGAGGGAGCGGAACAGTTCGCCCGCGTCCACGAACGCGCTCCGGCCGTGCGCCCCGGCGCCCATCGAGATCCGCCCCGAGATGCTCTCGTCGGCGTACACGGGCCACGCCGTCGTCGAGCCCAAGGGCGTGATGGTCCCGCGCTCGTAGCCCGTCGCCTCGAGTGCGACATGCGCCGACGGCATCGAGAGCCGGTTGACGCCGAGGAGCCTGCGCAGCTTGGGCCACGAGATCTGCCGGTCGCCCGGGATGAGCGCGAACAGGAAGCTCCCGTCGGGGTGCTTCACGACGAGCGACTTCACGATCTCGCGGGGCTCGATCCCGAGGATCGCCGCAGCCTCCTCGAGGCTCTTGGCACGTGCGCGCTCGGCGACGTCGACCGCGAGGCCGCGCGCGGCGGCGTCGTCCAGGAAGCGTCCGTGCCCGCCGTCGTCCGCCCGCTCTGCCACCGCGTCAGTCCCTGTAGAGCAGGAGCGCCTCGCCCTGCCCGCCGCCGCCGCAGAGCGATACCGCCGTCTTGCCCGAGCCGCGCCGTGCGAGCTCGAGGGCCGCGTGCCCCGCGAGCCGCGCCCCGGACGCCCCGATGGGGTGACCGAGGGCGATCGCGCCGCCGTGGATGTTGGTCTTCTCGAGCGGGTACTTGAGCTCCTTGAGCGACTGCACCGCGACCGAGCCGAACGCCTCGTTGATCTCGATGAAGTCGAGGTCCTCGGTGGTCCAGCCGGCGCGGCCGAGCGCGTTGGCGATCGCGTTCGCGGGCTGCGAATGCAGCGAGTTGTCCGGCCCGGCCACCTGCCCGGGCTTGCCGACGACGGCGAGCCACGCCAGTCCGTGTTCCTCGGCGTACGCGCGGCTCGTGAGGACGAGGGCGGCGGCGCCGTCGGAGAGCGGCGAGGAGTTTCCGGCCGTGATCGTGCCGTCCGAGGCGAACGCCGGCTTGAGCGGGGCGAGCGTTTCGACGGTCGTATTGAGGCGGACGCCCTCGTCCGTCGTGACGGCGATCGGATCGCCCTTGCGCTGCTTGACGGACAGGGGCGCGATCTCGTCGTCGAAGACGCCGTCCTTCTGCGCTCTGGCCGCACGCTGGTGCGAGGCCGCCGCGACCTCGTCCTGGGAGCGACGGTCGATGCCGAGCGTGAGGTTCCGGGTCTCCGTCGAGAGGCCCATCGACTCGCCGTCGAACGCGTCGGTGAGCCCGTCGTGGGCGGCGACGTCGAGTGCGCTCACGGTCCCGTACATCCATCCTTGGCGCGAGCCGGGCAGGACGTGCGGCGCGCGGCTCATGGACTCCTGGCCGCCAGCGACGACGACTGTCGCGTCGCCCGCGCGGATGAGGCGGGCCGCGTCGATCACTGCCGTGAGGCCCGAGAGGCAGACCTTGTTGATCGTCACGCACGGCACGTTCCACCCGATTCCGGCGGCGATCGCGCTCTGGCGCGCTGGGTTTTGCCCCGCGCCGGCCTGGAGGACCTGGCCCATGATGACCGCGTCCACGGCGTCGGAACCGACGCCGCTCTTGGCGAGGGCGGCCTCGATCGCGCGGGCGCCGAGGTCGACGGCGGTGAACGTCACGAGTTGGCCGTTGAGGCGGCCAAAGGGGGTGCGGGCTGCGGAGAGGATGACAACTTCGTCGGTGCCGGTGCTCATGGCAACTCCTGTCGCGTCGGCTTGGTGCTCGCGGAGCCAGTGCCCGCGAGGGAGGCCGCCGGGCGGCGGGCCCTCCTGTGTTCAGGCTACCGCCGTTCCACGGGACGGGCGCCCGCGGATGGCCCGCGCCCCGAGGGGTGCGGGCCGGGTGTACAGTGTGTGCCGTGACCACGCCGCAGCGCGTCCGGATCGGGGCACTTGACCGGGCTCGAGTTGTGCGCTAGACACGCGTTCCTGAAGCAGTTATGCTGGATCTTTGCGTTCTCCCTTTCTGACCTCCAGCCTTCATATAGCGGTGGGCTCGTGGGCGGTCGCCCCTTTAACAGAACAGTTGTTGGGCGGCTGCACGGTTGGGGGAGGGTGCGGACAATCCTGAAGGTCTGTGGAAGGATCCCTCTTGGTCGCCTCGAGCACCTCTGATACCCAAACCGCTAACACCGACGGCGCGCGCAGCCGGCTCTCATTCGCTAAGATCCACGAGCCCCTCGACGTCCCGAATCTCCTGGCCCTCCAGACCGAGTCCTTTGACTGGCTCGTGGGCAACGAGCGCTGGCAGGCCCGCGTTGCGAAGGCCGCCGCTGAGGGCGACGCGAGCGTTGCGACGACGTCTGGTCTCTCTGACATCTTCGAAGAGATCTCCCCGATCGAGGACTTCCAGGGCACCATGTCCCTGAGCTTCTCCGATCCGGAGTTCGCGGACCCGAAGTACACCATGGAGGAGTGCAAGGAGCGCGACGCGACTTACTCGGCCCCGCTGTACGTCAAGGCCGAGTTCATGAACAACAACACGGGCGAGATCAAGCAGCAGACCGTGTTCATGGGCGACTTCCCGCTCATGACCGAGAAGGGCACGTTCGTTGTCAACGGCACCGAGCGCGTCGTCGTCTCGCAGCTCGTGCGTTCGCCGGGCGCGTACTTCGAGCGGACCGCGGACAAGACGAGTGACAAGGACATCTTCACGGCGAAGATCATCCCCTCGCGCGGTGCATGGTTCGAGCTTGAGATCGACAAGCGCGACCAGGTCGGCGTCCGCCTCGACCGCAAGCGCAAGCAGTCGGTGACGGTTCTGCTCAAGGCGCTCGGCTGGACCGAGGGCCAGATCCTCGAGCAGTTCGGCGAGTACGACTCGATGCGGGCGACGCTCGAGAAGGACACGACCGAGACCCGCGAGGACGCTCTCCTCGACATCTACCGCAAGCTTCGCCCGGGCGAGCCGCCCACGGTCGAGGCCGCGCAGTCGCTCCTCGACAACCTCTACTTCAACGCGAAGCGCTACGACCTCGCCAAGGTCGGCCGGTACAAGATCAACCGGAAGCTCGGCATCGACCGTCCGCTCTCGGACCGTGAGGCGTCCGTCCTCCACATCGAGGACATCGTCGCGATGATCAAGTTCCTCGTCGCGCTGCACGCGGGGGAGAAGTCGATCAAGGGTGCCCGCGATGGCCAGGAGATCGACCTCCGCGTCGAGGTCGACGACATCGACCACTTCGGCAACCGCCGCATCCGCGCCGTCGGCGAGCTCATCGAGAACCAGGTCCGCACGGGCCTGTCCCGCATGGAGCGCGTGGTCCGCGAGCGCATGACCACGCAGGACGTCGAGGCGATCACGCCGCAGACCCTCATCAACATCCGCCCCGTTGTGGCTGCGATCAAGGAGTTCTTCGGAACGTCCCAGCTCTCGCAGTTCATGGACCAGAACAACCCGCTCTCCGGCCTGACCCACAAGCGCCGCCTTTCGGCGCTCGGCCCGGGCGGTCTCTCGCGCGACCGCGCCGGCATGGAGGTCCGTGACGTCCACCCGTCGCACTACGGCCGCATGTGCCCCATCGAAACCCCTGAAGGCCCGAACATCGGCCTCATCGGTTCGCTCGCGTCGTACGGACGGATCAACCCGTTCGGCTTCATCGAGACGCCGTACCGCAAGGTCTCGAATGGCGTCGTCTCGGATGAGGTCGACTACCTCACGGCCGACGACGAGGCCGAGGTCCAGATCGCTCAGGCGAACTCCCCGCTGAACGAGGACGGCAGCTTCGCCGAGGAGACGGTCCTCGTCCGTCAGCGCGGTGGCGGCGGCGAGCCGACCCTGATCCCGGCCGACGAGGTCGAGTTCATGGACGTCTCCCCGCGCCAGATGGTGTCGGTCGCGACGGCCCTCATCCCGTTCCTCGAGCACGACGACGCCAACCGCGCCCTCATGGGTGCGAACATGCAGCGCCAGGCCGTTCCGCTCGTCCGCTCCGAGGCGCCGTTCGTCGGCACCGGCATGGAGCGCTCGGCGGCGGTTGACGCGGGCGACGTCGTCGTGGCGGCGAAGGCGGGTGTCGTCACCGAGGTCTCGGCGGACCTCGTCGTGGTCCTCAACGACGACGGCACGGAGACGAACTACCGCATCGGCAAGTTCGACCGTTCGAACCAGGGCAACTGCTATAACCACCGCGTCCTCGTCAACGAGGGCGACCGCCTCGAACTCGGCGGCATCATCGCCGACGGCCCGGCGACGGATCAGGGCGAGCTCGCGCTCGGCCGCAACCTCCTCGTCGCGTTCATGTCGTGGGAGGGCCACAACTTCGAGGATGCGATCATCCTCTCGCAGCGCCTCGTGGCCGAGGACGTCCTGTCCTCGATCCACATCGAGGAGCACGAGATCGATGCCCGCGACACGAAGCTCGGTGCCGAGGAGATCACGCGGGACATCCCGAACGTCTCCGAGGAGGTGCTCGCGCAGCTCGACGAGCGCGGCATCATCCACATCGGTGCCGAGGTCGAGGCCGGCGACATCCTCGTGGGCAAGGTCACCCCGAAGGGCGAGACCGAGCTCACCCCGGAGGAGCGCCTCCTGCGCGCGATCTTCGGCGAGAAGTCCCGCGAGGTCCGCGACACGTCCCTCAAGGTCCCACACGGCGAGTCTGGCACGGTCATCGCCGTGCGCGTCTTCGACCGCGAGAACGACGACGAGCTGCCCCCGGGCGTCAACCAGCTCGTCCGCGTCTACGTGGCCGCGAAGCGCAAGATCACGGACGGCGACAAGCTCGCCGGCCGCCACGGCAACAAGGGCGTCATCTCCAAGATCCTGCCCGTGGAGGACATGCCGTTCCTCGCGGACGGCACGCCGGTCGACGTCGTGCTCAACCCGCTTGGTGTTCCGGGCCGCATGAACGTGGGCCAGGTCCTTGAGACCCACCTCGGGTGGGTCGCGAAGACCGGCTGGAAGATCGAGGGCGAGCCCGAGTGGATCAGCGGCCTGCCGAACATGCCGCGCGAGACCGGTCCCAACCAGAAGCTCGCGACCCCGGTGTTCGACGGCGCGCGCGAGGAGGAGATCGCGGGTCTGCTCGACTCGACGAACGTCACGCGTGACGGCGACCGGCTCATCAACTCCTCGGGCAAGGCCCAGCTGTTCGACGGACGCTCCGGCGAGCCGTTCCCGGACCCGATCTCCGTGGGCTACATGTACATCCTGAAGCTCCACCACCTCGTCGACGACAAGATCCACGCTCGGTCGACCGGCCCGTACTCGATGATCACCCAGCAGCCGCTCGGTGGTAAGGCGCAGTTCGGCGGCCAGCGCTTCGGCGAGATGGAGGTGTGGGCGCTCGAGGCCTATGGCGCGGCGTACACCCTGCAGGAGCTCCTCACCATTAAGTCCGACGACATCCACGGACGTGTGAAGGTCTACGAGGCAATCGTCAAGGGCGAGAACATCCCCGAGCCGGGCGTTCCCGAGTCCTTCAAGGTCCTCATCAAGGAAATGCAGTCCCTGTGCCTGAACGTGGAGGTCCTCTCCACCGACGGCCAGACGATCGAGATGCGTGACTCTGACGATGCGGTGTTCACCGCTGCGGAGGAACTGGGCATCGACCTCTCCCGCGACGAGCCCAGCTCCGTCGAAGAGGTCTAGTCCTCGCGCACCGGCAGACGAACGACTTAGAACGAGAGAACAGGGACCACATTGTCCAGTGAATCCTCCTTCGGCCTCATGCAGATCGGCCTCGCGACCGCGGAAGACATCCGCACCTGGTCGCATGGTGAGGTCAAGAAGCCGGAAACCATCAACTACCGCACCCTGAAGCCCGAGAAGGACGGCCTCTTCTGCGAGAAGATCTTCGGTCCGTCCCGTGACTGGGAGTGCTACTGCGGCAAGTACAAGCGCGTGCGCTTCAAGGGCATCATCTGCGAGCGCTGTGGCGTCGAGGTCACGCGCGCCAAGGTGCGCCGCGAGCGCATGGGCCACATCGAGCTCGCCGCTCCCGTGACCCACATCTGGTACTTCAAGGGCGTCCCCTCGCGTCTGGGCTACCTCCTGGACCTCGCCCCGAAGGACCTTGAGAAGGTCATCTACTTCGCCGCGTACATGATCACGAGCGTCGACGAAGAGCGCCGCCACGACCAGCTCCCGAACCTCCAGGCCGAGCACGACCTCGAGAAGAAGCAGCTTGTCGATGCGCGCGATTCGGACATCGCCGCCGTGGCCCGCGACCTCGAGGAGGACCTCGCGAGGCTCGAGGCCGAGGGTGCCAAGGCCGCGGACAAGAAGAAGGCCCGCGACTCGGCCGACAAGACGATGGCGACCATCCGCAAGCGCGCGGATGCCGACATCGAGCGCCTCGAGGCCGTGTGGGATCGCTTCAAGAACCTCAAGGTCGCCGACCTCGAGGGCGACGAGGCGCTTTACCGCGAGCTCCGCGACCGCTACGGCATGTACTTCGAGGGCTCGATGGGTGCCGAGGCGATCCAGCGTCGTCTCCAGTCCTTCGACCTCGAGGCCGAGGCCGAGCTGCTGCGCGAGATCATCCAGAACGGCAAGGGCCAGCGGAAGACCCGTGCGCTCAAGCGCCTCAAGGTCGTCAGCGCGTTCCTCACGACGGACAACAAGCCGCAGGGCATGGTCCTCGACGCCGTCCCGGTGATCCCGCCGGAGCTGCGCCCGATGGTCCAGCTGGACGGTGGCCGCTTCGCGACCTCCGACCTGAACGACCTGTACCGTCGCGTGATCAACCGCAACAACCGCCTCAAGCGGCTCCTCGACCTCGGCGCGCCCGAGATCATCGTGAACAACGAGAAGCGCATGCTTCAGGAGGCTGTTGACTCGCTGTTCGACAACGGCCGCCGCGGCCGCCCGGTCACGGGCCCCGGCAACCGTCCGCTCAAGTCGCTCTCCGACATGCTCAAGGGCAAGCAGGGCCGGTTCCGCCAGAACCTCCTCGGCAAGCGCGTCGACTACTCGGGCCGTTCGGTCATCGTCGTCGGCCCGCAGCTCAAGCTGCACCAGTGCGGCCTGCCGAAGCAGATGGCGCTCGAGCTCTTCAAGCCGTTCGTCATGAAGCGGCTCGTGGACCTCAACCACGCGCAGAACATCAAGAGCGCGAAGCGCATGGTCGAGCGTTACCGTCCGCAGGTCTGGGACGTGCTCGAGGAGATCATCACGGAGCACCCGGTGCTGCTCAACCGCGCGCCTACCCTCCACCGCCTCGGCATCCAGGCGTTCGAGCCGCAGCTCGTCGAGGGTAAGGCCATCCAGCTGCACCCGCTCGTGTGCGCGGCGTTCAACGCCGACTTCGACGGTGACCAGATGGCCGTGCACCTGCCGCTGAGCCCCGAGGCCCAGGCCGAGGCCCGCATCCTCATGCTGTCCTCGAACAACATCCTGAAGCCGTCGGACGGCCGCCCGGTCACCCTGCCGTCGCAGGACATGATCATCGGCCTGTACCACCTCACCACCAAGCGTGAGGGTGCAGCCGGCGAGGGCCGCGTGTTCTCCTCGGTCCCCGAGGCGATCATGGCGTACGACAACCGCGAGCTGCACCTCAATGCGCAGGTCAAGATCCGCCTCGAGGGCTTCGTCCCGTCGGCGGCTCGCCCCGCGGCCGAGGGCTGGGAGCCCGGCGAGCCCGCGCTCGTCGAGACCTCGCTCGGCCAGGTGATCTTCAACGAGACGCTGCCCGCGGACTACCCGTGGGTTGAGTCTGTGGCCGACAAGGGCCAGCTTTCGAAGATCGTCAACGACCTCGCGGAGCGCTACCCGAAGGTCGTCGTCGCGGCGACCCTCGACAACCTCAAGGACGCCGGTTTCCACTGGGCGACCCGCTCGGGCGTCACGGTGGCCATCTCGGACATCGCCGTGCCCGCGGCGAAGCCGGCCATCCTGGCCGGGTACGAGGACCGCGCTGCGAAGATCCAGAGCCAGTACGACAAGGGTCTTATCGACGACGAGGAGCGCCGCTCCGAGCTCATCGAGATCTGGGACAAGGCGACCACCGAGATCGCGGGCGTCATGCGCGAGTCCATGCCGAAGATGAACACCATCAACCGCATGGTCTCCTCGGGCGCTCGTGGTAACTGGATGCAGGTTCGTCAGATCGCCGGTATCCGCGGCCTCGTGGCCAACCCGAAGGGCGAGATCATCCCGCGCCCGATCAAGTCCTCGTACCGTGAGGGCCTGTCGGTGCTCGAGTACTTCATCGCCACGCACGGTGCGCGAAAGGGTCTGGCCGATACGGCTCTCCGTACGGCCAACTCGGGTTACCTGACGCGTCGCCTCGTGGACGTCTCGCAGGACGTGATCGTGCGCGAGGAGGACTGCGGCACCGAGCGTGGCCTCATGGTCCCGATCGCGACCGCGGACCAGAACGGCGAGCTCATCCGTGAGGAGAACGTCGAGAACACGGCGTACACGCGTACCCTCGCGGTCGACGTCGCTGACTCGGCGGGCAACGTGCTCGCCGAAGCGGGCGCCGACCTGGGCGACGTGCTCATCAACCGTCTCATCGAGGCGGGCATCGCCGAGATCCGCGTTCGCTCCGTCCTGACCTGCGAGTCCGCGGTCGGGACGTGCGCGAAGTGCTACGGCCGCTCGCTCGCGAGCGGCAAGCTCGTGGACATCGGCGAGGCGGTCGGCATCATCGCCGCGCAGTCGATCGGTGAGCCGGGCACGCAGCTCACGATGCGTACGTTCCACACCGGTGGCGCCGTCTCGGCGTCCGGCAGCGAGGACATCACGCAGGGTCTGCCGCGTATTCAGGAGCTCTTCGAGGCGCGCACCCCGAAGGGTGTCGCCCCGATCTCCGAGGCCGCTGGCCGCGTCTCGATCGAGGACACGGAGAAGCAGCTGCGGATCGTCCTGACGCCGGACGACGGCACGGAGGAGATCGCCTACCCGGTGTCCCGCCGTGCGCGCCTCCTCGTCGAGGAGGGCGACCACGTCGAGGTCGGGCAGAAGCTCGTCAACGGCCCGGTCGACCCGAAGCAGGTGCTCCGCATCCAGGGCCCGCGCGAGGCGCAGAAGTTCCTCGTCGACGAGGTCCAGGGCGTGTACCGCTCGCAGGGCATCGGCATCCACGACAAGCACGTGGAGGTCATCGTCCGGCAGATGCTGCGTCGCGTCACGGTCATCGAGTCCGGCGACACGGACCTGCTTCCGGGCGAGCTCGCCGAGTCGCGCCGCTACCGCGACGAGAACCGCCGCGTGGTGTCCGAGGGCAAGCGTCCGGCCTCTGGCCGTCCGGAGCTCATGGGCATCACCAAGGCGTCGCTCGCCACGGAGTCCTGGCTTTCGGCCGCGTCCTTCCAGGAGACCACCCGCGTCCTCACGCAGGCGGCCATGGAGGCGAAGAGCGACCCGCTGCTGGGCCTCAAGGAGAACGTCATCATCGGTAAGCTCATCCCCGCCGGCACCGGTCTGCCCCGGTACACGGAGATCGCGGTCGAGCCGACCGAGGAGGCCAAGGCGACGCTCTTCACGGGCCCGAGCGCGTTCAGCGACTTCGCGTACGACCCGCTGAATGGCGACGGCGTGCAGGAGTTCCACGCGATTCCGCTCGACGACTACGACCTGGGTGGCGGCGACTACCGCTGACGTCCCCGCCGCCGTCGTCCTCTCCTGAGACGGACGACGGCGGCGCTCACCCATCGGCGCGGCCGGCACCCTTTTGGGGGTGCCGGCCGCGCGGCCGTGGGGGCACGACCGCCGGTTAGGGAGCTCACCGCCGCGCGTGCTACCATTTTCACGATTGTTTCTGTGTGGCAGAGGATGATGGCCGACGGTGCGGGAGCACGGTCGGGGCCTGTTTCCGGGTTGCGGGGTAAATGCGCGACAAATGCCACACTTTCGCACGCCTACGGTCGAACACACCGCAGCGGGTGTGAATCGACCGTCAATGCTCGTCGCGGCACGCCCGGCCTTTGGGTGGGCGTGCCCGGGCGAAAGTCAACGAAGTACGGAGAACACGAAAGTGCCTACTATTCAGCAGTTGGTCCGCAAGGGCCGCACGCCGAAGGTCTCCAAGACCAAGGCTCCTGCCCTGAAGGGCAGCCCCATGCGCCGCGGCGTGTGCACGCGTGTGTACACGACCACCCCGAAGAAGCCGAACTCTGCCCTCCGCAAGGTCGCGCGTGTCCGCCTCAACGGTGGCGTCGAGGTCACGGCGTACATCCCGGGCGTCGGCCACAACCTGCAGGAGCACTCGATCGTGCTCGTGCGCGGTGGCCGCGTGAAGGACCTCCCTGGCGTCCGCTACAAGATCGTCCGCGGCGCGCTCGACACGCAGGGCGTCAAGAACCGTCAGCAGGCCCGCAGCCGCTACGGCGCGAAGAAGGAGAAGAAGTAATGCCTCGCAAGGGTCCTGCGCCGAAGCGCCCGCTCGTCGTCGATCCGGTCTACGGTTCGCCGCTCGTCACGCAGCTCATCAACAAGGTCCTCGTGGATGGCAAGAAGTCCACGGCCGAGCGCATCGTCTACGGCGCCCTCGAGGGTGCCCGCCAGAAGACCGGCGGCGACCCCGTCGCGATGCTCAAGAAGGCCATGGACAACGTCCGTCCGACCCTCGAGGTCAAGTCCCGCCGCGTCGGTGGCGCGACCTATCAGGTTCCGGTCGAGGTCAAGCCGGGCCGCGCGACGGCTCTCGCCCTCCGCTGGCTCGTGGGCTACTCCAAGGCCCGCCGCGAGAAGACCATGACCGAGCGCCTCCAGAACGAGATCCTGGATGCCTCGAACGGCCTCGGTGCCGCGGTCAAGCGCCGCGAAGACACGCACAAGATGGCCGAGTCGAACAAGGCCTTCGCTCACTACCGCTGGTAAATGCTTCATTCGCCGCTGGCCCCACGAGGGCCAGCGGCGAATGCGCAGCCAACAAGGGAAAACATAGGGAGACACCGTGGCACTCGACGTGCTTACCGACCTCAGCAAGGTCCGCAATATCGGCATCATGGCGCACATCGATGCCGGCAAGACCACCACGACCGAGCGCATCCTCTTCTACACGGGCGTGAACCACAAGATCGGCGAGACGCACGACGGTGCTTCGACGACCGACTGGATGGAGCAGGAGAAGGAGCGCGGCATCACGATCACGTCTGCCGCCGTGACCTGCTTCTGGAACCAGAACCAGATCAACATCATCGACACCCCCGGTCACGTGGACTTCACGGTTGAGGTCGAGCGCTCCCTGCGCGTGCTCGACGGCGCCGTCGCTGTCTTCGACGGCAAGGAGGGCGTTGAGCCGCAGTCGGAGACGGTGTGGCGCCAGGCTGACAAGTACGACGTGCCGCGCATCTGCTTCGTCAACAAGATGGACAAGCTGGGTGCCGACTTCTACTTCACGGTCGACACGATCGTGAAGCGTCTCGGTGCGAAGCCGCTCGTCATGCAGCTTCCGATCGGCTCGGAGAACGACTTCGTCGGTGTTGTCGACCTGCTCACCATGAAGGCCCTCGTGTGGCCCGGCGACGCCAAGGGCGACGTGACCATGGGTGCTGCCTATGAGACCCGGGAGGTGCCCGCGGACCTCCTGGAGCGCGCCGAGGAGTACCGCCACCAGCTCGTCGAGACCGTCGCTGAGGCGTCCGAGGAGCTCATGGAGAAGTACCTCGAGGGCGAAGAGCTCACGGTCGAGGAGCTCAAGGCGGGCATCCGCAAGCTCACGGTGAACTCCGAGATCTACCCGGTCTTCTGTGGTTCGGCGTTCAAGAACCGCGGTGTCCAGCCCATGCTCGACGCTGTCATCGACTACCTCCCCGCCCCTCTCGACGTGCCGGCCATGATCGGTCACGACCCGAAGGACGAGTCGATCGAGCTCTTCCGCAAGCCGAGCGAGGAGGAGCCGTTCTCTGCCCTCGCGTTCAAGATCGCGGCGCACCCGTTCTTCGGCCAGCTCAACTTCATCCGCGTGTACTCCGGCAAGGCGACGTCGGGCATGCAGGTGCTGAACTCGACGAAGGGCAAGAAGGAGCGCCTCGGCAAGCTCTTCCAGATGCACGCCAACAAGGAGAACCCCGTTGAGGAGCTCCACGCTGGCCACATCTACGCCGTGATCGGCCTCAAGGACACCACGACGGGTGACACGCTCTGCGACATGAGCAACCCGATCGTCCTCGAGTCGATGACGTTCCCGGAGCCGGTCATCTTCGTGGCCATCGAGCCGAAGACGAAGGGCGACCAGGAGAAGCTCTCGACCGCGATCCAGAAGCTCTCCGCTGAGGACCCGACGTTCACCGTCTCCCTCAACGAAGAGACCGGCCAGACCGAGATCGGCGGCATGGGCGAGCTCCACCTCGACATCCTCGTGGACCGCATGCGCCGCGAGTTCAAGGTCGAGGCGAACGTGGGCAAGCCCCAGGTCGCGTACCGCGAGACCATCAAGAAGAAGGTCGAGAAGGTCGACTTCACGCACAAGAAGCAGACCGGTGGTTCGGGCCAGTTCGCGAAGGTCCAGGTCACGTTCGAGCCGCTCGACACGTCCGAGGGCACGTTCTACGAGTTCGTGAACGCCGTCACGGGTGGCCGCGTCCCGCGCGAGTACATCCCGTCGGTTGACGCGGGCATCCAGGACGCCATGCAGTTCGGCATTCTCGCCGGCTACCCGATGGTCGGCGTGAAGGCGTCCCTCACCGACGGCGCCTACCACGACGTCGACTCCTCGGAAATGGCGTTCAAGATCGCCGGTTCGCAGGTCTTCAAGGAAGGCGCCCGCCGCGCCAACCCTGTTCTCCTCGAGCCGCTCATGGCGGTTGAGGTCCGTACCCCTGAGGACTACATGGGCGACGTCATCGGCGACCTCAACTCCCGCCGTGGCCAGATCCAGTCCATGGAGGACGCGGTCGGCGTGAAGGTCATCCGTGCGCTCGTCCCGCTCTCCGAGATGTTCGGCTACATCGGCGACCTTCGCTCGAAGACCCAGGGCCGTGCTGTCTACTCGATGCAGTTCGACAGCTACTCTGAGGTCCCGAAGGCCGTGGCCGACGAAATCATCCAGAAGTCGCGCGGCGAATAGTTCTGGAAGGCGGTTCGCCTGCCGTCGTTTTTCTGCCGGGCATTTGCTTGAGAGAACGACGACGGCGGGCGCCCGCCGCCCCTTGTGGGGCCAGAAGCCCCGCGAATTTTACGAAAGAATCAGCCCCCAAGTAGACTTGCCAAGAGTTTCAGTTGCGACAAGCGCGGCTGGAGGCAGTCTTCTTAAGAACCTTCTAGGAGGAACCAGTGGCGAAGGCAAAGTTCGAGCGGACTAAGCCGCACGTCAACATCGGCACCATTGGTCACGTTGACCACGGTAAGACCACGTTGACCGCTGCCATTTCCAAGGTGCTTGCCGACAAGTACCCGGACCTGAACGAGAAGCGTGACTTCTCGTCGATCGATGCCGCTCCGGAGGAGCGTCAGCGCGGTATCACGATCAACATCGCCCACATTGAGTACCAGACGGAGAAGCGTCACTACGCTCACGTCGACGCTCCGGGCCACGCCGACTACATCAAGAACATGATCACCGGTGCGGCTCAGATGGACGGTGCGATCCTCGTGGTCGCCGCGACGGATGGTCCGATGGCCCAGACTCGCGAGCACGTTCTGCTCGCCCGCCAGGTCGGCGTGCCGTACCTCCTCGTTGCGCTGAACAAGGCTGACATGGTGGACGACGAGGAGCTTCTTGACCTCGTCGAGATGGAGGTCCGCGAGCTCCTGTCCTCGCAGGGCTTCGATGGCGACGACGCCCCGGTCATCCGCGTCTCGGGCCTCAAGGCCCTCGAGGGTGACCCCAAGTGGGTCAAGTCGGTCGAGGACCTCATGGACGCCGTCGACGAGAACGTTCCGGACCCGGTTCGTGACCGCGACAAGCCGTTCCTCATGCCGATCGAGGACGTCTTCACGATCACCGGTCGTGGCACGGTCGTCACGGGCCGCGCCGAGCGTGGCACGCTCGCCCTCAACTCTGAGGTCGAAATCGTCGGTATCCGCCCGGTCCAGAAGACCACGGTCACGGGTATCGAGATGTTCCACAAGCAGCTCGACGAGGCGTGGGCCGGCGAGAACTGTGGCCTCCTGCTCCGCGGCATCAAGCGCGAGGACGTCGAGCGTGGCCAGGTCGTCGTGAAGCCGGGTTCGATCACCCCGCACACCGACTTCGAGGCGAACGTCTACATCCTCTCCAAGGACGAGGGTGGCCGTCACAACCCGTTCTACTCGAACTACCGCCCGCAGTTCTACTTCCGTACCACGGACGTGACCGGCGTCATCACCCTCCCCGAGGGCACCGAGATGGTCATGCCTGGCGACAACACTGAGATGACCGTTGCGCTCATCCAGCCCATCGCCATGGAGGAGGGCCTCGGCTTCGCCATCCGCGAGGGTGGCCGCACCGTTGGTTCGGGCCGCGTTACCAAGATCATCAAGTAACTTCTTGAGGATCGGCCGGCGCTGAGCCGGTACTGAGAAGACCCCGTCGCAGTATTGCGGCGGGGTTTTTTCGAGGCTTATTATTCCAGTGAATGGACTAATGGGGAGCCCGTCCGGCTCCGCACGCGGGGAGGCGAAAGGGGCACACGCATGCCTGATGATCCGGCCTACGAACGAGGATTCGACGACGGGCGAAGGGCGGGCTTCCTCGAGGGCCATGCCGCCGGATACTTCGAGGGGCACCGCGCGGGCTGGGAGCAGGGCGTACGCGACGCGGGGGCGGGTTCGCGGGTCGCGCCGCCTGTGCAAGCCGAGCCCCCGATCCAGCCTCCGCCGCCCCCTGCAATGGCGCCGTCCGTGCAAGCCCTGCCACGGCCCGAGTTCGGGCGGGGGAGCGGATTGCCGCCGAGCCGTCACGCCGTC